>CACZPD010000231.1 GCA_902782955.1 uncultured Erysipelotrichaceae bacterium | reverse complement strand
GTCCTACCATATGGCCAACAACATCGAAGCAGTCAATGCCGTTATCCTGGTTGCCCTTCTGGAGATCCAGGAATCACAGCAGGCTGCTGCAGCCGCTGCGTAAGCACAGATTCATTGCATGACCAGAAAAAACAGGTGATGTGAAGATCACAGCAGATCTTCCCGCTCACCTGTTTTCATTTTGTATTCCGCGCCGAGTTCCTTCAGGGAACCGGTGCCTTCCGGCGTTATGCCGTCGATCCGCATGTCCGGATTCTTCCGTTTGAAGAAAGCCGCAACACGTTTCGCCTGTTTCGGAAAATCACATTCGATGGTAAATGTATCATCTCCCTGTGTCACATACAGGAAACATTTTCCGTTCTTTCCATCTGCGTATGCGATCCGTTCAATGCCGGTAACCGGACGTTCCGTTACCTGAAGGTTTTCACATACCAGCATCCGGTCTTCCAGAAACATGGAGTGATGCGCCATGCCCCCGTGTTCATAGTATTCATCCGGATTCTGTATGTTTTTAAATACTTTTGCGCATGCGAATTTTTTCTTGTAGTAGAGAAATGTCATGATCGCCAGGATGATCGTGAAAATGATCATCAGCGGTCTGACTTTGGATATATTCTTGTCATTCCGTATGAATGCCAGGACAAAGATCAGGATCGCCGGCAATGTAAGTCCGAAGCTGTACCGGTAGCTGATGAGTGACTGATAAAACCGTTTTGTCATTCTTCGTCCTGCCTGACATGTCCGCTGGAGATGCCGGCTGTTTCCTTTTTCAGCGGCAGCCACGGGATGAACTTGTTGATGCATTCCTCCCAGAATACCCAGTCATGACCGCCGCCCCATTTGAGGTAAGTCAGGTCATATCCCAGTTTTTCCAGAAGCGCGGCGAATTTATCATTCGGTGTCACCAGGAAATCTTCCGTCCCGCATGCCATCCAGATCTTCGGCAGCTGTGCGCCTTTTTTCACATTGTCCTCTGCCAGGAATTCAGGATCATTGACGGAACCGTCATAGTCCCTGATATCATCAAGATCAAACATCGTCTCGTACATTTTCCTTGTGCAGAAGATCTGTCCCGGATCATTGGTGGAGTTCAGGATGCCTTCCTTGTTGATGCCGGCGCTGAACAGACCGAGATATCCGAATTTTTCCGGATGACGCAGTCCGTTGACACAGGCACCGAATCCGCCCATGGAAAGACCGGCCAGGAAGGTATCTTCCCTTTTCTTTGATACAGGGAAGGTCGCTTCGATGATCTGCGGCAGTTCCTCTGCAATGAATGTCCCGTACATGTCGCCGCTCTTCGTGGAATCGCAGTAGAACTTGTTGTCACCGCTCGGTGTAACAACACACAGGTCATAAGCATCTGCCAGTTTCATTAATGTTGTGCCGCATACCCAGTCTGTATAGTTGCCGAAAATGCCGTGCAGAAGATACAGGACCGGATATTCTTTTTCTCTCGGTTTCTCACCCAGGAAAGTACGCTTATCGGTCGGAATGACTACATTCACGGTAACGGTTCGTTTCAGGCTGTTGGAAAAGAAATTCATTTCGATCAGTGCCATAACAATCTCCTTTTATTCGACTGCGTAAATAATGTCCATCACGGCTTTCTTTATTTCCGCATTGACTTCCAGTGCTTTTTCACGGGATTCCTGTTTTGTATAGAAATAGAATTTGATCTTCGGCTCCGTACCGGAAGGACGTACCGCAAACCAGCTGTCATTGTCCAGATAGAAGCGCAGGACATTGGATGCCGGGATATCTTCATAGCCGTTGATGTAATCGATCAGTCTGATTACTTTATAACCTGCGATCTCCTGCGGCGGATTCTCGCGTACATGCGCCATCATGCGCTTGATCCGGTTCGCGCCGGCAATGCCGTCCAGGACCAGGTTCGGTTCATCTTCCGCATAGAATCCGTATTTCTCATACAGTTCCTGCAGGACCTGCCACAGCGATTTTCCGTGCTTCCTGTAGTAGGCAGCTGCTTCCGCCACCAGCATGCCGGCGGAAATACCGTCCTTGTCACGGATCTCCGGACATACCGCATAGCCGACAGATTCCTCATAGCCGAAGAGATACTGATATCCCTTTGCCTCCAGTTCAGGGATCCTGCCGCAGATATTCTTGAAGCCCGTCAGTGCTTCAAACATCTCCACGCCGTATGCATTGGCCATTACCGTACTCATCGTGCTGGTAACGATGGACTTGATCATCATGCCCTTTTCCGGCAGTGTTCCCGCGTCCTTATGTCCTTCCAGGATGTAGTTGACCAGGAGGTATCCGGTCTGGTTGCCGTTGAGCGGGATATAGTTTCCGTTTTCATCGCGCAGTTCGATTGCAAAGCGGTCACTGTCCGGATCGGTCGCCATCAGCAGTTCCGCGCCGACTTTCCGTCCGAGTTCCTCGCTCATGCGGAATGCCTTCGGGTCTTCCGGATTCGGATAGCCGACTGTCGTGAAATCGGGATCGGGATACCGCTGTTCCTCGACCATATGCCAGTTGCAGAATCCCCTGTCTTTCATCATCTGTGCAAACGGTACTGCACCGCAGCCGTTCAGCGGTGTGTAGACGATCGGGATATCCAGGTCGATCTCATCTCCGGAATGGATCGCAAGCTTCTCGATCGTATCGAGGTATACACGGTCCCACGACTCCGGAAGGACGATGATCTTCCCGTCTGCCACGGCCGTATCGAAATTCAGTTTGCGGACCTGGCTGAACATATCCACCGCGTGGATATGGTCCATCATGGAATCGGCGATCGTACTGCTGACCTGGCATCCGTCTTCCCAGTATGCCTTGTATCCGTTGTATTCCTTCGGGTTGTGGGAAGCGGTGATATTGATGCCTGCGATCGTCTTCAGCTGCCGTACCATAAATGCCAGCTGGGGCGTCGGGCGGAGATCCTCGAAGACATATGCCTTGATGCCGTTGGCCGCAAATACGGAAGCTGCAAGCTGTGAGAATTCCTTTGAGAAATGCCGCGGGTCGTGCGCAATGACAACACCGCGCTGCATCGCTTCTTCACCGTATTCCTTGATATAGTCCGCAATACCCTGGGTAGCTTTGCCGACCATGTATACGTTCATGCGGTTGGTTCCCGCGCCGAGTTTCCCGCGCAGGCCTGCCGTACCGAATTCCACATATTTATGGAACCGTTCCTCGATCTCGTTGTCATCGTCCCTGATCTGCATCAGTTCTTCATAAAGCGGATCGTTCCGATCCAGTTCTTTACACCATCTCTGGTATCTTTCCAGTGTATGCATATGATAAACCTCTTCTAGTTTTCTGAATTCATTATGTCACAAACAGGCTCCTGTTAGTAGCCTGTATCGATGTGCACGGCACTGCCGCCTTCTTTCGCCTTCGTGACGATCAGCTTGCGCTGGATCTTTTCTTCCAGTTCCTTCCGGTGGCTGATGATGCCGATCATCTTCCCGTTGGTGGACAGCGATGTAAGCATCTCGATGGCTTCATTCAGCGATGTGTCGTCCAGGGTCCCGAAGCCTTCGTCGATAAACAGCGCGTCTGCCGTGATCCCGCCGAGATCCGATGAGATCCTGTCGGAAAGCCCGAGTGCCAGACTCAGGGAAGCCTTGAAGCTTTCCCCGCCGGACAGGGAACCTGCCGGGCGGACGCGTCCGGTATAATTGTCCAGCACATCCAGATTCAGGGCATTCTTCCCGCTGATCTCTTCCGCGTCCTCATGCCGGCGTAATTCAAACTGGCCGGATGTCATCATATTCAGACGCACATTGGCCGCCGCGATAATACTGTCAAAGCCGGCTGCCTGTACGTACTGTTCCAGGGTGATCTTATTTTTGCCCTTCATATTGCCGTTTACCAGCATGCTCAGCTCATTGTACAGGATCTGCTGTTTCCGGATCTCTTCCGATTCCTGCGTCCCTTTCCGGATATGGCCGAGAACGGTCTCGTTGTTCTTTGCCATATGTTCCAGCTGATCTGCTTCCTTCCGCAGACTTTCCACTTCTGCTTTTCTTTCCGTCAGCCTGGTTTTCAGTTCCGTCTCATCCTGCGGTTCTTTCCCTTCGGTTTCTTTTTTCAGACGCATGATCGTTTCCTGCGCAAGCAGACATGCCGCGTCATAATCCTGGATGATCTTTTCTTTTTCTTTGATCTTTTCCTCATCAATGAGGAACAGCTTCCATTCCGCCTCGTCCGCAAACCTGTATTCCTTCAGTATGCCGGCAAAATCCTTCGCTGCCTTCTCCGCTCTCGCACGTGCCGTTTCCAGCAGTTTCAGATCTTTCGCATAAGCGGTATCAGCTTTTGTCTTTCGTTCTTCGGCCTGTCTCTGGGCTTCAAGGGTATCTTTGACCGCTTCTTCGATCCTGATGATCTCTTTTTCCTTTGTCTCCCGGGCTTTTTCAGCTTCTTCCAGGCTGCTGTATTCCAGGGAACCGATGGCTTTCAGGGAAGCCTGTACGGCTGCCAGTTTCCTGCCGTTCGCGGCAGCTTCCGTCTGCAGATCAGACAGTTCCGTGTTGATTCTATCCAGTTCCTTCCTGGCCTTGTCGTTCTTTGTGCCGGCGTCCTGATATGCCTCGGCATCTTTTTTATATTGTTTCAGGGTTGCAGTTTCTTTCGCGATGAAAGCCTCAATCTTTTCCGATATCGCAGATATACCGGCATCGCTTCCCGCTTCAAATCCGTATGCCGCAAAGGATGCCAGTATTTCCTTCTGTTCCTTTTCGATGCGCTGACGGGCTTCCTGCGCCTGTGTCTGCGCCAGGGCAGCGGCTGTTTTCGCGTTTTCCTTGGCTGTACGCGCTTCTTCCGCTTCCGTGCGTGCTGTTTCCAGCTCTTCTTCCGTACAGCTGACTTCCGGCAGCTGTGCCGGTGAAGGATGGTGTACGGATCCGCATACAGGACACGGCTGACCGTCTTCCAGATGTCCTGCCAGGATACCGGCGATGGAATCATCATATATTCTTTCCAGAAGATGATATCTTTCTTCTTTGCCGGTATACACTTCGTAGGCTTTTTTATAGGCTTTCTGCTTCTGTGTGCATTCCGTTTCCTTCTTTTCGCAGGCAGGGATATCTGTTTCAACGACCGTATTGAACCTGGATGACAGATCCTGCAGTACAGCTGTTTTTGTTTTCTGTTCCGCGTACAGGTTTCCTGCGTCTTTTCTTTCTTCCCTGAACGCAGTCCTCTCCGCGATCTCCTTCTGCAGGGTGCGGATAGATTCCTGTTTTTCCTGCAGGCTGGTTTCCGCATCTATTTCTGCCTTACGGTATTTCTTTTCTTCCTTCCGCAGATCATCCCGTTTCTGATACTGATCCTCTGTTTCCTTCATGCGGGATACTTCCGTTTTCAGATTCTCTGCTTTCGGTTTTTCTTCCTCCGCTTTGTCCCGGGCTGTTTTCTTTGTCTCCAGGTTCTCTGCGGCTTCCTTTGTCTCTTTCAATGAATTCCTGACTGCTTCTTCCGCGTTCTGTTCTTCTGTCCGCGCAGTGCAGAGCAGCTTATGCACAGGCTCCACATGGTACAGCGCCGCTTTGTTTGCGGCGAGATCGCTCTTTGCCTGATTCATTTCCGCTTCCTGTCCTGCCAGCTCCGCGGCGTTTTCCTGTGCTTCTTTCAGCTGTATGAACCTGCGGTTGCTTTCCTGTGCAAGCGTATACTCCGCCTGGAGCTTGTCTGCCTGCGTACGGATATTCTTCGCCTCCTGTTCGGTTTCTTCTTTTTTTGTCTTCTGTTCCGCAATGAGTTTTTCCAGGACATCCATCATTTCGCCTGTCTGCCAGACGCGTCCGGTTTCCTTGATCGTTTTCTGCAGGGATCCGATCTCTTCAGCGCAGGCACTGTCTTCCGCGTAATCCGCCCCGCTGAAATACTGCATGATGCTGCGGTCTTTTTCTGACAGCTGACGGCCGATCTCGCCTGCCTTTTCCTGCAGGATCTTGCCCATTTTCGCATAGCCTTCGGTCATGAATATCTTCTGCAGGATGACGGTACGCTCATTGCTTTTGGCATTGAGCAGGTTGTAGAACTCTCCCTGGGCGATCATGGAGATCTGCTTGAACTGGTTCATATCGATTCTCAGCAGTTCCTGAACAGCAGCCTTAACCGGTTTGATGCCTTCGACCGGTTTATCATCCGGCAGATACAGAATCGCGTTTGCCAGGACCTTTTTCAGGCCTATACCGCGCTTTTTCGCCGCATAGTATTCCGGATTGCGGACGATCTGGTAGGTTTTGTTTCGGTGGGTAAATGTCAGGTCCACAAATGTTTCCGTATACGGGTCGGCATAATCGCTGCGCAGGGATTCCGTCGGGCGGAATGTGCCGCTCGCTTCCCCGTACAGCGCAAAGCTGACCGCGTCAAATATCGTGGTCTTCCCTGCCCCGGTGATGCCGGTGATCAGGAACAGACCGGAATCCGTCAGTTTTGTAAAATCGATCTCCGTCCTGCCCGCGTATGGTCCGAATGCGGACATGACCAGTTTCTCAGGCTTCATCCGTAACACCTGCCTTTCCCGCGGTTTCTATCAGGATCTTCCATTCTTCTTCTGTCGGCTCCCCGCCTTTGACGGTCTGATAGAAATCCGTCATCAGTTCCCGGAAGGTGGCTTTTTCCGTGATCTTTCCGGGGTCGTAGTTTTCCAGTGCCCGCGTATGGCTGTTGTCATAAGACAGCTTCATCGTATTGGGATAATATGTCCGCAGCCGTCCGATGGCATCGGGAATCGTTTCTTCGTCTGTCAGGACTGCATAGATGTAATCATTTGGATCTGTGATGTTTTCCGGTCTGACCAGGTCTTCCAGTTTCCCCTTGATCCGTCGCATATCCCGCAGCGGTTTCAGGGGTATCAGTTCCACTTCGATGTTTCCCTTTTCCTTCATGGTCACGAGCGGTACCGATTTATTATGCCCGATCTCGCTCAGGGAATACTTCAGGATGGAACCGGCATATCTTGCGGTATCCCTGCCGACCCTCTGCGGACGGTGGATATGTCCCAGCGCCAGGTAATCAAAAGCGTCAAAAGCGCTGACATCCACTTTCTCGATCGTCCCGACATTATCGGACATGACGTTCTCCGAGCCTGCCGTCTCCGGGTCTTTGCCGGAAGATGTCACGAACTGATGTGCCAGCAGGACATTTCTTTCTGCCGTATTGACATCCGCTGCCGCAAGGGCTGTCCGTACAGCCGCGTCATAGGTGTCCGTATCCCCGTCCGGGTAAAAATGACGGACCAGGGATGCCTTGACAAAAGGCAGTGACATGAAATGCACGGTACCGTATTCATCCTGCAGATCCGTACAGGGTATACTGCCTTCGTATCTCCCGGTGATGAACACATTTCTGTACGTGAACAAAGAACTGCCGAAATGCAGACGTTCATCGGAATCATGATTGCCGCTGATGGCAATGACAGCTATGTTCTCATTTGCCAGTCTTGAAAGAAATCCGTCGAGAAGTTTGACCGCTTCCTCGCTCGGAATGCTTTTATCATAAATATCTCCTGCGATCAGCACCGCATCTGCCTTCCTGTCCTTTGCCAGATCCAGGATCTGATCCAGCATATAAGCCTGATCCGGTATCATACTGATCTCATTCACGATCTTCCCGAGATGAAGATCTCCCAGATGTAAAAAGCGCATATTGCCTCCTGCGTATTCTGTCTTTATTTTACAAAAATGTTGTATATAAATGCACCGTAATCTCCGGGATCAGGCACATAAAAAGGAGCGTGCATACGCTCCTTTGTTAAGCCTTGTCGTTTTCCGCGAAGAACTGTGTCATCGCGTTCTGATATGTCTTTGTATCCTCCAGATAGGCCAGGGCATGCCATGCGTGGTCGATCTTAAGCAGGCGCTTCTTTGAAGCACATGCATTATAGTTCACCTCGGAATGGGAAGGAACCACAAAGTCATCATCCATACCGTGCACCAGCAATACCGGCACAGTCGCTTTTTTCAGTGTGCCTGCCACATCCGCTTCTCCCATGCGGAAATGTCCCAGGAGAACACAATAGAGACTGATGAACCAGATCAGCGGATAACCCGGCAGCTTGAACCATTTCTTTGACAGTTCGCAGACGATCTTTGCCATGGAACTGTAGCCGCAGTCAGCGATAACGCCGCTGAGCTTCACGTTCTTTTCCAGGACGGATGCCATCAGGACCGCGGAAGCACCGAGCGAGATGCCGTACAGATAGACAGGAAGTCCGGCTGTATTCCGGTTTGCCAGCTCCTGTATCCATAAAAGGATGTCCTGTTTTTCCTTTGCGCCAAAAGTGATGTATTTTCCTTCACTCTCCCCGCAGGCTCTTTCATCGATCAGAAGGATATCCGAGTCCCTGAGCAGCCAGCGCATCTGGGAGGCGAAGTCGCCAAGTCCGGTCGCGCGGTATCCGTGCGCGCAGAGGATGATCCGCTTCGGGTTTTCCGTGCGGTAGTATTTCGCATGCAGGCGGAGCTTGTCTTTGGATGTGATCCAGAGATCTTCACCTGTCAGTTTCCTTGCCCACTTCCTGTCATCCTTGCGGACGTTGGTATATTTTTTCCATGGACTGGCAGCGGCGCCGTGTCCGCCTTTGTTCGGCAGGTCCTTGCCTTCTTTTGTGACGGCAAAGCAGAAGAAAAACCATCCGAGATAAAGCATTGCGATCAACAGAATGATCAATATGATCCCGATAATGTATTTCAGCATATGTTTGTTCCTCCGTTATGATTCTGCGGTAACACCGTTCCAGAGACGGTAATAGGTTCCGTTGTTCTGAAGAAGTTCTTCATGACTGCCTTCTTCCTCGATCCCGTTCTTTCCGAGCACGACGATCCTGTCCGCGTGGCGGATCGTTGTCAGACGATGTGCAATCGTCAGGGTCGTCCTGCCCTGAGACAGCTTGGCAAGACTCTTTTCGATCAGGATCTCGCTTTCGTTATCCAGGGCACTTGTCGCCTCATCCAGAAGGAGGATCGGCGGGTTCTTCAGGAATACACGGGCAATGGAGATCCTCTGTTTCTGACCGCCGGAAAGCTTGACGCCTCTTTCACCGACATAGGAATCGTACCCGTCTTTCAGTTCATTGATAAATTCATCCGCACCGGCAAGCTTCGCCGCTTCGATGATCTCTTCCCTGGTGGCATTGCGTTTGCCGTAGGCAATGTTTTCCAGTACTGTCCCGGAGAACAGATAGACATCCTGCTGGACGATGCCGATCACATCGCGGAGACTTCTCAGCGTAACTTCACGGACATCCTGCCCGTCGATCAGGACACGGCCGGAGGTCGTATCGTAGAAACGCGGAATGAGGGATGACAGGGTCGTTTTCCCGCCGCCGCTCTCGCCTACCAGGGCAAGGTTTTCCCCGGGATGAATGTCCAGACACAGATCGTGCAGGACACGGTTATGATCATCCGGATATTCAAATGTCACATGATCGAAGACGATATTGCCGCCTTTGATCTGAAGC
>CACZPD010000230.1 GCA_902782955.1 uncultured Erysipelotrichaceae bacterium | reverse complement strand
GGAAGGCATTACAGCTGTTATCAGCGTCAAGCATCCGGACCCGCAGTATGAAGGACAGACGAAAACCAAATTAGGCAATACGGAAGTCCGCAGAGTCGTTTCCGGTATATTCGGAAAACAGCTGGAACGTTTTCTGATGGAAAACCCGGATCAGGCAAAACTGATCATGGAAAAGGCAACTCTTGCGTCCCAGGCAAGAATGGCTGCCAAGAAAGCAAGGGAAGCAACCAGAAAATCAGCGTTAAGTTCAATCAGTTCCCTTCCGGGAAAACTGATGGACTGTTCCTCAAAAGACGCGTCCGTCTGCGAGATCTATATCGTAGAGGGTAACTCCGCTGCGGGATCCGCAAAGAACGGGAGAGATTCGCATTATCAGGCGATCCTGCCGCTCAGGGGAAAGATCCTGAATGTGGAGAAAGCAAGACAGCACCGTGTATTTGAAAATGCGGAGATCCGTTCCATGATCACTGCATTCGGATGCGGTGTACTGGATGAGATCGATACATCCAAGCTGAGATATCACAAGATCGTCATCATGACCGATGCGGACGTAGATGGTTCCCATATCCGTATCCTTCTGTTAACGTTCTTCTATCGCTATCTGAGACCGGTAATCGAACAGGGATACGTTTATATCGCACAGCCGCCTCTGTACAAAGCACAGAAAGGCAATACAGTGCGCTACGCATATACGGAAGAACAGATGAACCAGATCCGTGCTGAAATGGGCGACAGGCTCAGCATTCAGAGATATAAAGGTCTCGGTGAAATGGATGCGGAACAGCTGTGGGAAACTACAATGGATCCGAAAAATCGTACACTGATCCGTGTAAATGTGGATGATGCGGAACTGGCAGACCAGTATTTCAGCATCATGATGGGTGAAGAAGTAGAACCGCGTAAGAATTTCATTATTGAAAACGGACGGTTCGCGACTCTGGATATTTAAGGGAGGCAGATTATGGCATATGAAGATGATTTTATGGATTTTGACAGCGATAATTTTGATCCCGGCAAAATAACCGAAACAAATATGACCCGTGAGATGAAGCGGGATTTCATAGACTACGCAATGTCTGTTATCGTTGCGAGAGCACTTCCCGATGTCAGGGACGGACTGAAACCTGTTCAGAGAAGGATCCTGTTCTCCATGGACCAGATGAACAACGGACCTGATAAGCCGTACCGCAAATGCGCGCGTATCGTCGGTGATACCATGGGTAAATATCATCCGCATGGTGACTCTTCTATTTACGGCGCAATGGTATATATGGCACAGCCGTGGAATATGAGTGAAGTCCTCGTAGACGGACACGGAAACTTCGGTTCCATGGATGGTGACGGACCAGCGGCGATGCGTTATACGGAAGCCCGTATGTCCAAGATCGCTGTGGAAATGTTAAGGGATCTGGATAAGGAAACAGTCGATATGATGCCGAACTATGACGGCGAAGATGAAGAACCGACTGTCCTCCCTGCCCGCTTTCCGAACCTGATCGTCAACGGTTCCATGGGAATCGCTGTCGGTATGGCTACGAATGTCGCACCGCACAATCTCGGTGAAACGATCGACGGTGTCATTGCCGTACTGCGCAATCCGGATATTACCGTGACGGAACTGATGCAGTATATCAAAGGACCGGATTTCCCGACAGGATGTTATATACTCGGCAGATCGGGAATTAAAAAAGGCTTTGAGACCGGCCGCGGCAGCGTGATCATGCGTGCAAAGACCAGGATCGAATCCATGCCGAACGGAAAATCCAGGATCATTGTCACGGAAATTCCGTACATGGTAAATAAAGCATCCATGGTGGAACGTATTGCGGCACTTGCGCGTGACAAGATGATCGAAGGTATTACAGATCTGCGTGATGAATCCAATATGGACGGTGTCCGTATTGTAATGGATCTGAAGAAGGATACACAGCCGGAAGTATTGCTGAACCAGCTGTATAAGCTCTCCCCTCTCCAGTCCAATTTCGGTGTCAACAATGTAGTCCTGTTCGGACAGACACCGCATCAGGCAACAATGATCGAGATGATCAAAGGATATATCGATCATCAGAAGAATGTCATTGTCCGCAGAACACAGTATGACCTGCAGAAAGCAAAAGACAGGGCTCACATCCTGGAAGGTCTGCGTATTGCGGTAGACAATCTGGATGAAATTATTCATACGATCCGCAGTTCCAAAGATCCGAATGAAGCTATGAGAAGACTTATGGAGGGCTTCGCTCTCGATGAGATCCAGGCAAAAGCGATCCTGGATATGCAATTCAGAAGACTTACCGGTCTGGAACGCGAAAAGATCGAGAATGAATATCAGGATCTGCTTCTGAAAATTCAGGATTTTGAAGATATTCTTGCACATCAGGAACGTATTGATGAAATTCTGATTACGGAATTGACAGAAATCAAAAATAAATACGCGACACCGAGAAGAAGTGAGATAATCGATGCGGATATCGATATGGAAGATGAAGATCTGATCCCGGTAGAGAATATTGTCATTACCCTCTCGAAAAACGGTTATATCAAGCGAATGACGACTGATACATACCGTGTACAGAACAGAGGCGGCAAAGGCATTAAGGGTATGGAACTGCATGAAGATGATGTCATTGAACAGTTCATCAGCATGTCCACACATGATAATCTGCTGATCTTCACTGACAGCGGTAAAGTATACAGGGTCAGAGGTTTCAATATTCCTGAATACAGCCGTACCAGCAAAGGAATTCCGGTCGTAAATCTGCTGCAGATCGACAGGAATGAAAAGATCAAGGCGTTTGTCCCCTACTCCAAAGACGATGAGGCTAAATATCTGTTCTTCGTAACAAAACAGGGTATCGTCAAGAGGACACAGGTCGCAGAGTTCGCGAGTATCAACAGAAACGGCAAGATCGCGATCAAGCTGAATGAAGATGATGAACTCGTGGATGTTAAGGGTACATCCGGCAGTGATGAGATCCTGATCGCCGGCAGCAACGGCAAGGCTGTAAGATTCACGGAAAAAGCTGTACGTCCGATGAGCAGGATAGCCAGAGGTGTTAAGGGATTCAATACCGACGGCGGTTATGTCATCGGTATGATCACCAACCAGGAAGGCAGCTCAGTAATGACCTTTACCGAAAACGGATTCGGTAAGATCACAGATATTGAACAATTTAGGATCACCAGCCGCGGCGCTAAAGGTGTAAAGGCCCTGAATGTATCCGAAAAAACCGGCAGCCTTGTATGCATGAAGGCTGTAAACGGCGATGAAGACTGCATGATCATGACCAATGAAGGCATTATCATCCGTATCTCGCTGACACAGGT
Organism: uncultured Erysipelotrichaceae bacterium; assembly: GCA_902782955.1. The sequence continues at coordinate 98 of CACZPD010000230.1, read as the reverse complement.
ACCGAAACAGGGAAGAAATACCCAGGGTGTATATGTCATCAAAGTAAAGGGTGAACAGAAGGTATCTACTGTAACGATTCTGGATCCGGAAGAAAAGG
>CACZPD010000229.1 GCA_902782955.1 uncultured Erysipelotrichaceae bacterium | reverse complement strand
TCCATCATTTCAATGCACCAGCCGCCGATCGTTTCACTTTCGAAATCGAAGAAATCCTCATCCCATTCCATCAGATCGAGGAATGAGGATATCGGTGTGTCTCCATCAATAATGAATGTATCTTCATCGATCTCGGTCAGATCGTTTTCGATGACATCCGTTTCATCCCAGATCTCACCCACAAGCTGTTCCATGACATCCTCAAGCGTTACCACGCCGAGTGTTCCCCCGTATTCATCCGTGATAATGGCAAGATGCTGCTGGGAATCACGAAGCGTCGAAAGAACTGCCGGCAGCTTCATCGTCTTATACACATAGCACGGCTGCATCAGGATCTCCCTGATATCAAATGGATTTGTATCGATGACCTGTTTCAGGAAATGGTTCAGTGACAGGATCCCGATCACGTTATCGATACTGTCTTCATAAACAGGAATACGGGAATATGTCGAGGAAATGACAGTATTCAGGATCTCATCCCAGTCATCGTCGATATCGATGGCAAGAATATCTACTCTTGCGGTCATAACTTCGGAAACAGAGATGTCCGCAAAATCGATTGCCGCATTGACCAGCTCGGATGAATCCTCATCCAGGACATCTTCGCTTTCTGCTGTTTCAATGATCGTATGCAGTTCTTCTACTGCGGCAGAAGCGTCTGCTTCGCTTTCCCCTTTCATGTTTTTCGTGATCAGATTGACCAGGTTCACAACGATCCAGGTGACCGGGTAAAACAGATACATCAGGAAACGCAGGGGTCTGGAAAATAAGAGTGAGAGGTGGTTCGCGCTTTTCTTTGCGCTGATCTTGGGAATCGTTTCCCCGAAGATGATTACTGCTACAGTCACAAGCAGGGTCGAGAGCCAGGTATACCCTTCTCCGAAGAAGAGCAGCACGGCAACGGATCCAAGCGAGGAAGCGGCGATATTCACCAGGTTATTCCCGACCAGGATCGTCGAAAGCGCGTCATCATAGTGTTCGGTGATATGCAGTGCGGTACCTGCGGAAGCATTGCCTTCTTCCGCGGCATTTTCCAGACGGATCTGGTTTGCCGAGGAAAAAGCCATTTCCGCAGCGGAGAAAAATGCCGAGCAGAGTACGCAAAGCGCAATCGCAATAATATAACCCGTCAGGCTCATGCGGTCTCACCTCCTTTTTTCTCCACTTTCAGACGGATGATCCGGTTCTGCTGCATCAGATGGACCGTGATCTCCAGATCCAGGAAACGGAAATGATCTCCTTCATGAGGAATCTCCTGGAAGGCTTCCAGTGCCAGTTCACTCATCAGCTTGTTTTCCATTTCTTCCTCAACATCCTCGCTGTAATCCGTTTTCAGTTCATCCAGAACATCAAGTACCGGATCATTCGCGTTGACGCTGTAGCTTCCGTCAGGCATGACAATAATATTTTCTTCGGCGTCATCATCTTCATCCCAGATCTCACCGACAAGTTCTTCCAGAATATCCTCGACGGTAATGATGCCGAGTGTGCCGCCGTAATTATCCAGGACGACAGCCATGTTTATCTTCGCCTGGGACATGGAAGCCAGAACATCATCGATCTTGGAAGTCTGATAGACAAAATACGGTTTGTCCAGCAGAGGACGGATATCATCGATCGAACCATTTGTTATATAGGATTTTATGTATTTTCGGATCTGCAGAATGCCGATGATATGATCTATCGTTCCTTCATAAACAGGAAGTCTGCTGTGATTCCCTTCCCGGATAACCTGCAGGATCGTATCCTGCGGGGTATCAACTTCGATCGCAGTCAGATCGACCCGGCTGGTCAGGATACTGCCGGCAATGACATCCTGGAACTGCAGGGCGGAAGAGATCAGATCTCCCTGCTCTTCGTCCAGTGTGCCTTCTTCGGTCATATCTTCAATGATGTCATACAGTTCATTTTCCGTGACCGATACATCCGGATCACCTTTTACAAAGTGTGCCGCACCGTTTCCGATCGCGGTCAAAAGAAAAGAAACCGGACGCAGTACTGTCATAAGCAGAGACAGAATGCCGGCTGTGCTGAGACTGATGCTGTCACAGTATTTTCTGGCAATGCTCTTCGGCAGCATTTCACCGAAAAAGAACACTACCAGTGTTGTGATCAGTGTTGATATGGTAACTGCGGAAATACCCCAGATTCTGGTAACATTGACCGTAACTACAGAAGCTGCCGCGATATGGACGATATTTGTGCAGATCAGAATCGTTGTGATCGACGTGTCGAAATGATCAAGAATATATAATGCTGTCTTCGCACGTCCGTCACCCTTTTCAGCTGATGTCCGGATCCTGTTCCTTGAAACCGAGGCAAAAGCCGTTTCTGTCATTGCAAAAAAAAGTGCACATAATATCAATACTATAACTGTAAATAACCAGCCTATTCGACCGCCGCCATCGTCCATATAGACAAACCACACTCCTGTTCTTGATAATAATTTATTTTTGCATAGCCGCATGTAAATGTCAATAAAACGGCAGACTGTACACATTTGCGTCTTGTCCTGGTATTTCTTAAATAGAGTATTGAATTCCCGATACCGCTCCATCATAATTTGTTTAGACAATAACGGAGGTTATAATGCATTGTACGAAACAAGTTTTATCCGACCTGCTCTGGGTCGGGGCTGACGACAGAAGACTTACCTGCTTCGAAGGCGTTTATGGAGTTCCCAACGGGGTTTCCTATAATTCCTACCTTCTCCTGGATGAGAAAACGGTATTGTTTGACACTGTAGACAAGGCTGTCGGGCATACATTCTTTGAAAACGTTGCCTATGGTCTGAACGGCAGAAAACTCGATTATCTGGTCATCCATCATATGGAACCGGATCATGCCGCAACCATTGAAGACCTGATCTACCGCTATCCGGAAGCGACCATTGTCTGCAACACTAAGATCCAGTCGATGCTGGGACAGTTCTTCGACTACGATATGACAGGAAAGATCCACGCAGTCAATGAGGGCGATGTCCTTTCCACCGGGAAGCATGAACTCACCTTTGTCAATGCGCCGATGGTGCACTGGCCGGAAGTCATGATGACTTATGACAAAACGGATAAGATCCTCTTTACAGCCGATGCTTTCGGCACATTCGGTGCCCTGAACGGCCATATCTTCGCGGATGAAGTTGACTTCATGCATGACTGGCTGGATGAAGCAAGACGGTACTATACGAATATCGTCGGCAAATACGGGCCGCAGGTGCAGATGGTCCTGAAGAAGGCTTCCGCGCTTGAGATCGCGTATGTCTGCCCGCTTCACGGTTTTGTATGGAGGAAGCATTTCGGCGACTTCCTGGAAAAATACAATCTGTGGAGCACATACACACCGGAAGTCAAAGGCGTATGTCTGGCTTATGCAAGCGTCTATGGCCATACAGAAAATATGGCCAATATCCTTGCCGGCAAACTGGTAGACCGCGGCATCCCTGTAGAAATGTTCGATACATCGGTGATTCCGGCCAGCAATATCGTTTCAAGCGCGTTCCGCAACAGCCATCTTGTATTTGCGGCAACCACATACAACGCCGGTATTTTCGTGACGATGGAAAACCTTCTCCATGACATCGTTGCCCATAATCTGAAAAACCGGAAGATCGCCCTGCTGGAAAACGGTTCCTGGGGTCCGATGAGCGGGAAACTGATGAAGGAAATGCTGTCAAAACTCCCGGGTACTGAATTTATCCAGGAGCCGGTCACGATCCGTTCCGCATTGAAAGAAGATAAACTGGCGGAACTGGATGCGCTGGCAGATGCCATTGCGAAGGATATCAATCCTGCATTCGGTCAGAAAAAAGCAGAACCTGTCCAGGCACCGGCAGCTGCGCCGGCACCGCAGGCCGAAGTATCCGTTGATCCGACTGCTTTCTTCAAATTCAGCTACGGTCTGGAGATCCTGACTTCAAAACTGGATGGCAAGGATTATGGCTGTATCATCAATTCCGCAGTACAGGTTTCCGAAGGCGAACTGAAGAAGGTAGCAGTTTCCGTCATCAACAAAAACAACACAGCGGATATCATCAAAAAAGCCGGAAAGTTCAACGTTTCCGTATTAACAGAAGACGCCCCGTTTGACCTGTTCAAGCATTTCGGCTTCCAGTCCGGCAGAGATGTCGATAAATTCGCTGATATTCCGTACGCGGACAGACTTGCCAACGGCATCCGGTATATTCCGTTATATACAAACGCGGTATTCGGCTGTGAAGTGATCCAGTCATTTGATCTTGGCGTATCCACCCTGTTCATTGCGGATGTCACGGAAGCGAAAGTATTGTCCAACGATCCAAGCGCGACATATGCTTACTATCATGCGCATATCAAGCCGAAGAAACAGCCTGTCCAGGAACAGAAGGAAGGCTGGAGATGTACGATCTGCGGTTATTTCTATGAAGGTGCCGATCTGCCTGATGATTACATCTGCCCGCTCTGCAAGCACGGCAAGGATGATTTCGAATATGTACCTGCTGTAACGACACAGAAGAAAAAAGGATTCCTGTGCAAGATCTGCGGTTATTTTGAACCGTTTGAAGGAGATGAACTCCCGGCAGATTATCAGTGCCCGCTCTGCAAGCACGGCCGGGATGACTTCGAACCTGCTGAACAGTAAACATTAAAAAAGAAGAATTCCTTCAGGGAATTCTCCTTTTTTTATTGTTCTTCAGCGTATTCTCCGTATTCACAGCCGATATGGGATGCCTCGATCTCATCGATCAGATACTGTCTGTCTTCTATTTTTTCATACAGCCGGATGAGGCCGGTCCCGTTTCCGCCGTTGAACAGGCGTCTGTGTTTCCTTGAACCGTCCGGTGCCTCATAATTGACAAACAGCATATCCTCCTTCCGGCAGGTCACTTCCGTCTCCATAACCGCGAACTTGTTTTCCTGCCGTACTTTCCAGAGAACGATATCCTCATGTTCTTCAAAAGAAAAATCCGTTTTGACATGAAGCCATACATGGGAAAAATTGAAGTCATATTCTTTTCCTTCATACCAGAAGACACCGAGAAGTCTGCGGTCAAGCGGGACAAAATAGATCTTCGGACGTCCGCCGCCGATATCAAAAACACTGTTTTCCAGTTTCTTACCGGTAATTCGGCTGATCAGACAGTTTGAGGACAGCCAGACCCACGGACTGGTGAAATCCCTGCCCCAGTTTTTATCCGCATATCCATAGCTTTTCTCCGGTATAACGATATATTTCTTTCCGTTGAGGCAGATTTCTCCGGCAAAGGCGGATTTCATGCCTTCCGCATACCAGTACATAGCAAACGCTTCTGCCTCACGCAGCGGTCTGGAAGCACCGTACCCGACGTTGAATGCGATCTGCTTGTCTATTGTAAGGTTCCATGTCATCTCTCCCGCGTCGCACATCCATTCCGGATGTTCTTCCGCTTCAGACCGGGATATCGAAATACTTCCTTTCAGCACAGTTTCCGAAGCAAAACAGTCATCTGCCTGTATTTCATACGGAGCACCTTTCTGAACCCTGACATCCTTCCATGCGAAGAAGCGGTGCAGCTGACAGTGGTCTTTGCCCCAGCAGCCGGCTTTGACCATCAGATAAGACGGGTATTTCCCGCTCTCCTGATTTTCAGGAAGCTGGCCCAGAACCGGGACATCTTCACCCAACTCCGGATTACATACAAAAAACTCTATGAAAAACGGTTTTTCTTCTCCCGTCTCCGCATCTTCCGCCGTAAAGGAATGCCACCACCAGTCATATCCATGCCGGGCCAGCGGACCGTGCAGCATAAACGCATTCCTGCTCTGATCATGAACATTAAACATATATATACCTCCGGCTTTGCATATTATATTTTACTCCCTTT
>CACZPD010000228.1 GCA_902782955.1 uncultured Erysipelotrichaceae bacterium | reverse complement strand
GAACCTGTTTCCGTACCGGAAGTAAAAGAGGAACAGCCGCACCGGGAACTGCTTTCTGTTAACAGCGCCGGATATAAGAATTACAAGGATCTGGATGAACTGAAAGAAGAATACAGGGAAACATACCGGAAGGAAGGCATCATTTACCAGAAGGACATCATGTCTTCCCTGGAACACCTGGACATGACTGACGATGATCTGGAACTGTTGTGGGAATGGTTCAACGATGAGGATATCAAGATCTCGGAAGACCAGGATCTTGAACCGCTGGAAGCGGAGGAAGATGACGATGACCTGCTCGGTTCGGACAGGGAAGACGGTGATGAAGATCTCGATGATGAACTGAGTTTCCGCAATGTTTCCGTATCCGCTGTTCTTTCCAAGGCAAATACGAGCATCCAGCTGAATGACCCGGTCAAGATGTATCTGAAGGAGATCGGGCGTGTCCCGCTTCTGAAGCCGGAGGATGAACCGGAGATCGCCAAGCGTATCGAAGCAGGGGATGAGGAAGCGAAGAATATCCTGATCTCCAGCAACCTCCGTCTGGTCGTATCGATTGCGAAAAAATATGTCGGACGAGGCATGCTGTTCCTGGACCTGATCCAGGAAGGAAACATGGGCCTGGTCAAGGCAGTTGAGAAATTTGATTATACAAAAGGATTCAAGTTCAGTACGTATGCGACATGGTGGATCCGACAGGCGATCACGAGAGCGATCGCGGACCAGGCAAGGACGATCCGTATCCCGGTCCATATGGTCGAGACCATCAACAAGCTGACACGTATCCAGCGCCAGCTCATCCAGGAGCTCGGCAGGGATCCGACAGCGGAGGAGATCAGTGCCAGAATGGACGGCATCTCTCCGGAAAAAGTACGCGAGATCCAGAAGATCGCCCTTGAACCGGTCTCCCTGGAAACTCCGATCGGTGAGGAAGACGATTCCCATCTGGGTGATTTCATCGAAGACAAGGACGCGATGAGCCCGGATCAGTATGCCAACAACCAGCTGCTGAAGGATGAGATCAACAACGTGCTTTCCGGACTGACGGAAAGGGAGGAGAAGGTTCTCCGTCTGCGCTTCGGCCTGTATGACGGCAGGACGCGCACCCTCGAGGAAGTCGGACGTGAATTCAACGTTACCCGTGAGAGGATCCGTCAGATCGAAGCGAAAGCGCTCCGCAAGCTGAAGCATCCGACCCGTTCCAAACGTCTGAAAGATTTCTTTGACAAATGATCACAGCGAGACTGAAAACGATCGCAGATATGATACATGAGAGCGTGATCACAGCGGATATCGGCACTGATCACGCTCTTCTTCCGGTTTATCTGATCCAGAACCGGATCGCGGAAAAAGCATATGCCTGCGACGTGCGGGAAGGCCCGCTGAAAATGGCACAGAAAAACATTGCGGACTACGGGCTGGAGGACAGGGTGATCCCCATCCTGTCGGATGGATTTGACCGGGTTCCCGCGGATACGGATACCGCTGTCATTGCCGGTATGGGTTTCTATACCGCCGGCGATATACTGGAAAGGGCGCTGGACAGACTGCCTTCGCTGAAAAGGATCATCGTCGAAGTCAACCACGATGAAGACAAGATGCGCCGGTGGATCAGCGATCATCATTATACGATTGAGGAAGAAGCGGTCGTTTCCGACCGCGGGTTCTGTTACACCGTAACGGCTTTCTCCGCGAAACCGCATGCGCCATACAGCGAGGAGGAGATCCTGTGCGGCGTATCGGCGGAAATGAAAAAAAGTCCCGGATACCGGGAATACGCGGAGAGACAGATCCGGAAATATGAACAGATCGTGCAGCGGGCAAAAGAACTGTCTGTCATAGAAAATGCCAGGTATCTGAAAACGATCTGGGAAAAGCAGCTGGAAAACGCGGAATAACATGAAAAAAACGAGAATCTGATGATCTCGTTTTTTAGTTCATTGCGTTTACAGCTTTTGCGAGTCTGGATTTCTGACGGGCAGCGTAGTTGCTGTTCTTTACGTGTCTTGCGACAGCCTTATCCAGAGCTTTGTTGGCCTCATTGTATGCTTTTACGGCAGTTTCTTTATCACCGGACTGAACGGCAGCGCGGACTTTCTTGATCGCTGTCTTTAATTCGCTCTTCTGTCCGGCTTTGATATTCTGTCTTTTCAGGTTTGTTAATGCACGCTTTTTCTGAGACTTGATATTAGCCATGAGATCTACCTCCTGTTTCTTTGCCTAAACGATTATAACAAAGCAGTTTTGAAAATGCAATAAATAGAAGGTTAATGTATAATGTACTGCGACAGGAGACCTATAAAATGAAAGATTTACGCGTTATTTTCTTCGGAACGCCCAGATTTGCATGTGAAATACTGAAGGCGCTGATCGAAGAGAAATATCATATCGTTGCTGTTGTGTCGCAGCCGGACAAGCCAGTAGGCAGAAAAAGAAAGATCATGCCGACACCGGTCCATGAGCTGGCCGACGCGCACGGCATACCGGTCTTGCAGCCGGCAAAACTCAGACTGCAGGCGGATGAGGTCCTGGCTTACCAGCCCGACCTGATCGTTACATGTGCCTATGGACAGATGATCCCGGATGTCATCCTGGATGCACCGGCATACGGCTGTCTGAATATCCATCCGTCGCTGCTGCCGAAATACCGCGGCGGCGCCCCGGTGCACAGGGCAGTCATGAACGGGGATGAAGAGACCGGCGTATGCCTGATGGAAATGGTCCACGCGATGGATGCGGGCGATGTATTTGCCCGCCGGATCGTGAAGATCGATGAAGAGGATACGACAGAGACCCTGAACCTGAAGCTGGAGAAGGCCGGATGCGACCTGATCCGGGAAGCCCTTCCCGGTGTAGTGGACGGTACGCTGAAAGGCGAGCCGCAGGGAGAAAACTATACGCTGGCAAGGAACATCGCGCCGGAAGAGGAAAAGGTTTCCTTTGCGGCAGAGGATGTGAATGTCATCTATAACCATATCCGCGGCCTGATCGACTGGCCAATCGCATACGGCGTGATCGAAGGAAAGCGGATCAAGTTCTACGCGGTCCGCAGAAAAACGGAAGAGAATGACCATGTGCCGGGAACGGTCATGGGATTCGAAGACGGCTGTATGAAGATCGCATGCATGAAGGGATATCTCTATGTAAAGGAACTGCAGCCCGAAGGAAAATCCAGGATGGATGCGAAGGCGTTTGCCAACGGGGCAGGCAGGGCACTGACAGGAAAGGTTTTTGAATAATATATGGACCAGAAACATATCAGAAATTTCTGTATCATAGCGCATATTGACCACGGGAAATCCACCCTGGCAGACCGGATCCTGGAAATGACGGACACGGTCAGCGAACGTGATATGAAAGCCCAGATCCTGGATGAAATGGATCTGGAAAGGGAGCGCGGCATCACGATCAAGCTGAACGCCGTGCAGCTGATCTATCACGCGGAAGACGGGGAGGATTACCTGTTCAACCTGATCGATACACCAGGCCATGTTGATTTTACCTATGAAGTATCACGTTCCCTGGCTGCGTGCGAGGGAGCGGTCCTTGTCGTGGATTCCACGCAGGGCGTACAGGCGCAGACGCTTGCCAATACATATCTGGCGCTGGACAACGGACTGGAGCTCATTCCCGTCATCAACAAAGTCGACATGAACAACTCCCAGCCGGATGTTACGAAACACGAGATCGAGGAGATCATCGGTCTCGATTGTGAAAGCGCGCCGCTGATCTCTGCCCGTACCGGACTGAATGTCCGCTCTGTGCTGGAGAAGATCGTGCATGAGATCCCGGCACCCTCCGGCAGTCCGGATGCGCCGCTGAAGGCACTGGTCTTCGATTCCTTCTACGATCCCTACCGGGGCGTCATTGCCCTGGTGCGCATCCGGGAAGGAAAGCTGAAAGTCGGGGACAAGGTCCGCTTCATGGCGACCGGTGCGGAATATGAAGTCAGTGAAGCCGGTATCCGCAACCCCAACGAAGTCAAGGTCACCGAACTGGAATGCGGCTATGTCGGATGGTTCGCGGCAAGCATCAAATCCATCCAGGATGTCCGTGTCGGTGATACCGTTACATCTGTAGGCAATCCCGCTTCGGAACCGCTGGCAGGCTACCGGAAACTCAATCCGATGGTCTACTGCGGCCTGTATCCTTCCGATGCGGCAAAATATGAAGACCTGCATGATGCGCTCGACAAGCTTCAGCTCAATGACGCGTCCCTGCAGTACGAAGCGGAAACATCGCAGGCGCTCGGCTTCGGGTTCCGCTGCGGTTTCCTCGGTCTTCTGCACATGGATGTCATCCAGGAAAGGCTTGAGAGGGAATACAACCTCGACCTGATCTGCACCGCGCCGTCGGTTATCTATCATACATATCTGACGGACGGGACGATGATCGAGATCGACAACCCGGCACGCATGCCGGATGCCGTGCGGATCGACCATATCGAAGAACCGTATGTCAAGGCGGAGATCATGGTGCCGGATGATTATATCGGCGCAGTGATGGAACTCTGCCAGAACAAGAGAGGCATCTTCAAATCCATGGATGTCATCGATGCCGGCAGGAATATCATCGTCTATGAACTGCCGCTGTCGGAGATCATCTTCGATTTCTTCGACCGACTCAAATCCTGTTCCAAGGGATATGCGTCCCTGGATTATGAGCTGATCGGTTACCGCCGGGAAGACCTTGTGCGTATGGATATCCTGCTCAACGGTGAGCCCGTTGACGCACTGTCCGTGATCATCCACCGGCAGGATGGATACAAGCGGGGAAGCGATATTACGAGAAAACTGAAGGAACTCATCCCGCGCCAGCAGTTTGAGATCCCCGTGCAGGCGGCAGTGGGCGGAAAAGTCATTGCCCGCACGAATATCAAATCACTGCGGAAAAACGTTCTTGCCAAGTGCTACGGCGGCGATATTTCCCGTAAGAAGAAACTGCTCGAAAAGCAGAAGGAAGGAAAGAAGCGCATGAAGAATGTCGGATCGGTAACGATCCCGCAGGAAGCATTCATGGCGGTTCTCTCAATGAACGATGATCCCAAGAAATAAAGATCCGGAATACCTGTATCTGCATGTGCCGTTCTGTGAAAGCATCTGTTACTACTGTGATTTCTGTCATGTCGTATACCATGCCGGCATGGCGGAAAAATGGCTGGACGCTGTTTCGTATGAACTGGAACAGCGGCATGTAAATCCCGCTCTCCGGACGATCTACATCGGGGGCGGGACCCCGACTGCGCTTTCCTGCGAAGAACTGGAAAGACTGCTGGGCATGCTGGACCCGTACCGGGAACAGGTCAGAGAATATACCGTGGAAGTCAATCCGGGAACGCTGGATGATGAGAAAGCGGATATCCTGAAAAAACACGGTGTGAACAGGGTCAGCGTCGGCATGCAGAGCGGGAACGACATGCTTCTGAAAACGATCGGCAGAAAACATACATTTGAGGATGTCAGGAGCTGCATCGGGATCCTGCGAAACGCGGGAATCGGCAGCTTTTCGCTGGACATCATGTACGGACTGCCCGGACAGACGATGCAGGATCTTGATGAAACACTGGCGGACGCGCTCAGCCTGGAACCGGGGCATCTTTCCCTGTACAGCCTGACGATACCGGAGAATACCGTTTTCGCAAGACGCGGCGTACAGCCGGCGGATGAAGACCTGGAAGCGGATATGTATGAGCATATCGTCTCCGTACTGACCGGGAAGGGATATGAGCATTACGAGATCTCCAACTTCGCGCTTCCCGGCTGCCGTTCTCTGCACAACCGGGCATACTGGCGGTACGATGATTTCTATGGGATCGGCGCAGGGGCGAGCGGCAAGGAAGACCATATCCGCTATGACCATCCGTCATCCCTGAAAGTCTATATAGAAGATCCCATGCGGACCGACGATACTCCTCTTACGCTGAATGATGAGATGTTTGAGAACCTGATGATGTCCCTGCGGATGCGTGAAGGACTTGATATGCGTCTGTTTCAGGAAAGGTACGGGTTCTCATTTGAGCAGGTTTTCGGCGCAAAAGCAAAGAGATGGATTGACGAAAAGTGTTTAATATATGAAAATCAACATGTTCGGTGTACGGAAAAGGGGATGGAGATCCTGAATACCGTTCTCGCGGACATGATGGACGAGGTACAGTGATATGCAGAAGATGAAGAAAAGCAAAACCAAAGCCCGCAGCCAGCGTGCCATTGAAATGGAACGGGAAAGACTGGCCGAAGAAGAGGCAATCAGACACGCCGCGGAAGTGAAGAAGGCCAGGACGGGCAATATGCTCAATACCATGATCTGCGGATACGGTCTTGCGGCAGGTATCCTGTCTATCTTATTTGACGTGATGTTCATCATCGCCACCATCGGTATTATTCTTTCGATCATAGGCATGAAGAAAAACATCGACCGTAAGGATTCCGTGGACTTCAAACTGGCTTTAGGAGGCCTGGTCGTATGCGTTATTTCCTATTTATACAGAATTATTCCGATGTTTATACATTAAATGTGTACATTTTCAATTGATGTATGCTATAATGCAAAAGCTTTTGCTCTGGGTCTGTCCGTACCTCTGACGGCTGACTCGGATCAGAACGATACAGAAAGAAAGAGGAGAAAAAAATGTTAACAAAAGAAAAGAAAGCTCAGCTGGTTAAAGATTTCGGCCGCAGCGCCGGCGACACAGGTTCCGTTGAAGTACAGGTTGCGATGCTGACAGAACAGATCAACATCCTGACAGAACACCTGAAGGTTCACAAACATGACTATTCTTCCAACCGTGGTCTGCTGAAGATGGTAGGACGCAGAAGAAGCATGCTGGAATATCTCAAGAAAGAAGATATCAACCGCTACCGTGAACTGATCACAAAATTAGGACTGAGAAAGTAAAAAAAGAGACCGGGATGAACCCGGTTTTCTTGTTTCAGGAAGCCAAGTAGGCTATATTTAAACTGATAATGAGCTATATAGAATTTCAGAATGTAACAAAGACATATCACGTCGGTGAAGTGGATATCAGGGCTCTGGACGGAGTCGATTTTTCCATTGATAAAGGACAGATCGTCATCATTGCAGGGGCCAGCGGCGCCGGGAAAAGCACGATCCTGAACATACTCGGCGGAATGGATACCGCGTCTTCCGGTGCTGTGATCGTTGACGGTACGCACATCGAGGAACTGAATGAAGCACAGATGACGGATTACCGCCGCTATGACATCGGCTTCGTATTCCAGTTCTACAACCTCGTACAGAACCTGACGGCGCTGGAGAACGTGGAACTGGCCACGCAGATCTGCCGGGAGCCGCTTTCACCTGCGGAAGTGCTTGAAAGAGTAGGCCTGGGCGACCGGATGGATAACTTTCCTTCCCAGCTTTCCGGCGGGGAACAGCAGCGTGTCGCCATCGCGAGGGCGCTTGCGAAAAATCCCAAGCTGCTTTTATGTGATGAGCCGACAGGCGCACTGGACTATGTGACAGGCAAACAGATCCTGAAGCTTCTGCAGGATACTTCAAGGATCCATAATATGACAGTCGTCATCATTACGCATAATCTGGCCCTGTGCCCGATGGGAGACCTCGTACTGCGCGTCAAGAGCGGGAAGGTCGTCTCCTCCGTAATGAATCCCCATCCGACAGATATTGATGAAATAGAATGGTAGTCATATGCCGCGCAGACTATGGACAAATCTCTGGAGAATGATCAGAACGACCAAGAGCCGTTTCTTTTCATTGACCGCGATCGTCGCACTGGGCGTGGCTTTTTTTATTGGTGTTTCCGCCAGTTCCCCCGTTATGGGAAAGAGCGTGGATCTGTACAACGATGATACCGGGCTCAAGGATATTACGGTCTATTCCAATTACGGATTTGACCAGGATGATATCGACGCCCTGAATGCCGAGGAAGATGTCCTGAAGGCGGAAGGGACCTGGTTCATGGATGTGATCGGTGTATGCGGCAATGAAACATACATTACCCGCGTGCATGCCTACGATCCGGATCATGAGATCAACGGTTTTGTATTGCGAGATGGAAGGCTGCCGCAGAATGAACATGAAGCGCTGGCCGAATGCGGCACGACCCTGGAAGCAGGCTTTGCGCTCGGCAGCGAAGTGGAACTGGTCACGGAGGAAGAAGAACCTGTACTGCTGGTTGACCGTGTAACGGTCGTAGGTCTGATCGATACGCCGCTGTATCTGAATATGACAAAGGAGAACAGCACACTGAACAACCAGTATCTGCGTACATACCTGTATGTGCCGTATACCGCATTTGATCCGGAGTACTATACGGAAGTCAATATCCTGCTGAAAGCGGGAAAAGAGATGTACGCTTTCTCGGACCAGTATGAAGATTACGCTGCCGAGGTAAAGGAAAAACTGGAAGCCTTCGCAAAAGAGCAGGAACGTCACCGGTACGAGAGCATCCGGGATGATGCCCTGGAAGAGTACAATGACGGACTGCAGGAATACGAAGACGGGAAAAAGGAATTCGATGACAAGATCGCGGATGCGCGGGAAGAGATCGCCGACGCGGAAGAGGAGATCCGTGACGGGGAGAATGAGATCGCAAAGGGAAAACGCGATCTGGAAAAAGCGCAGAAGGATCTCAACAAAGCGCTGCGGGACGGTAAAAAGAAGATCAGTGACGCTTTAAGCAAACTGGTCAGCGGCGAAAAGGAACTGAAGAAACAGGAAAAAGAGGTAAAGAAGACCAAAGCTGACCTCCTGCAGAAAAAGAAGGAAGCGGAAGACGGTCTTAAACAGATCAAAGAAGGTCTGGAAAAGATGGATGAAGCCATAGACGGACTGGACCAGATCGAAGCCGGTGAAAAGCAGGTCAACGATGCCCTCGAACAGATGTCCGCTTTCGCGGTCCCGGATACGCTGCCGGATGATATGACCGTGGGCGGGATCAAAGGACTCGCGGACGGGATCACGGAAGCTCTGGATGATCTGCCGATCGAGACAGATGATGATACGACCATAGGCGAACTGCGTACATATGCTGCGCAGACAGCACAGCAGCTGCAGACGCAGAAAGAACAGCTGGCGGAACAGAAGGCAGGCATCCTGGCACAGCTTGAAGTGCAGACGACAGAAGAGGCAAAGGAAAAACGGGCCGGTGTCGAAGCACAGAAAAAGACGGTGGAAGATGCTCTGAAACAGATCGATGACGGTCTGGAACAGATGGATGAAGCCATTGCCGGCCTTGAGGAAATAGAAGCGGGAGAAGCACAGATCCAGAATGGCCTGGACAAGCTGTCCGGCTATTCGATCCCGTCATCCCTGCCGGCTGCCATGACGGTCGGCCAGCTGAAACAATACGCGCCGGATATCATGGATCTGCTGGCTGATCTCCCGATAGAGATCACGGATGACATGACGGTCGGGGAGATACGGTCATATCTGGCGTCGGCCGTGCAGGAGCTGAATGATCAGAAAGCAGAACTGGAGCGGCAGAAATCCGCCATACTGACACAGCTGGGTGTGGAGAATATTACACAGGCGAAAGAAAAGCGCGCGCAGACAGCAGCACAGAAGACCCCGCTGGAAGAAGCGCTGGCCCAGATCGAAACGGGTCTGGACCAGATGGATCGGGCGATCGCGGGACTGGAAGCGATCGAAGCAGGTGAACAGCAGATCAATGATGCGCTGGACCGGCTGGCCGCATTTGATATTCCGGATATGCTGGCAGATGACATGACGGTCGGTGATCTGAAAGAACTGTCCTCCGGGTTCACGGAAGCGCTGAAGGAACTGCCGATGGAGACAAGCGATGAAACGACCGTCGGTGAGATCCGTGACTGGCTGTCCTCCACGCGCAGTGAACTGAATAAAAAGAAAAAGGAACTGGCCGATACGAAAGCAGGCATCCTTAAGCAGATGGACGTGCAGAACACTGCCCAGGCAAAAAAGAAACGGAAAGAACTTGCGGCGCAGAAGAAAACCGTCGAGGAAGGACTTGCACAGATCAATGACGGCCTGAACCAGATCGCGGAAGGCGAAGAAAAGATCACAGCCGGCAAAGAAGACCTGGAAAAAGGAAAAAAAGAGATCCGGAAAGCGGAAAATGAACTGAATGAAAAGGTCAGCGACGGCCAGGACCAGATCGATGACGGCTGGCAGGAGATCCGTGAAAACGAGGATAAGATCGCTGACGGCAAACAGGAACTCGCGGATGCGAAACAGGAACTGGAAGATGCCATTGCAGACGGGGAGAAGGAACTCTCTGACGCATGGGATGAACTGACGGACGCAAAAGAACAGATCGATTCCATGGAGGAACCGGAGTGGACAGTCCTGGACAGGACAAGTCATTACGCTTCCGCTACATATTCCAACACCGTGGACCAGATGAAAGCCATCGGCAACCTGTTCCCGATCTTCTTCATCCTGGTGGCGGCGCTCGTCTGCCTGACGACCATGACAAGGATGGTCGATGAACAGCGCGGTGAGATCGGCGTCCTGCGGGCGCTGGGATTCACCCGCCTGCAGTGTGCTGCGAAGTATCTGCTGTACGCGGCGTTCGCGACGCTTCTCGGTGAGGCGATCGGCACGGTCGCGGGCATGCTGTCATTCCCGATCATCATTTACAACACATGGAAACTGATGTATATCCTGCCGAAGATCTTCCTGTATATCCCGTGGAACCTGGTGGCCATGGCCGATATCTCATTCCTGGGGATCATGCTGATAACGACATGGCTGGCATGCCGGGCGGATATGCGGGAGACACCGGCGCAGCTGCTGCGGCCGAAAGCACCCAAGCTCGGAAAGAATACCCTGCTTGAAAAGATCCCGTTCCTGTGGAAGCATCTCAGCTTTACCTGGAAGGTCACCATACGGAATATTATCCGCTACAAGCGCCGCTTCTTTATGACGGTAGCCGGTGTGGCAGGATGCAGCGCACTGCTTGTGACAGGCTTCGGCATCCGGGATTCCATCAATGCCATGGTGGATATCCAGTTCTATTCGATTTATCAGTATGAAGGAACTGCCGTAGTGAAAGACGATACGGACAGCACCAGGACAGAGGAGATCCGGAAAGAACTGGAACAGGATCCCGACGCGGAACGGATTTCCCTGCTGTCGGCTTACAGCGCCAAGGCAAAGAGCCCCCTCAAAGAGGAGACCGCCTACCTGCAGATCTATCCGGAAACGGATATGATCAAAGATACTTATCTGCTTCGCACCCGCAAAAAACATGAGCCTATGGAACTGAAGGACAGCGGTGTCATTATCAGCGAAAAGCTCGCGGAAAACCTGGGTGTGAAAAAAGGCGGCAAGATCACGGTCGAAAGCAGGGATGGTGTGATGAAGGAGATCACGGTCACGGATATCTGTGAGATGTACGTGCGCCATTACATCTTCATGAGCGAGAAATGCTACGAAGATACCTACGGGGAAGATGTCCGCTATGATACGTTCTTCATCAAACTGAAGGACGGGCAGAAGGGAGCACAGGCATTCCAGAAGAAGCTCCTGAGCTATAAGGAAATTGATTCCGTCGAATTCTATGATGTGCTCCTGGACAATTTCACCACCATGGTCAAGGGACTGGACTTCATCGTATGGGCGATCCTGATCTCTTCCATGTCGCTGGCGTTCATCGTCCTCAGCAACCTCATCAACGTCAATATCAGTGAGCGGCAGAGGGAGATCGCTACGCTTAAGGTACTGGGTTTCCATGCCCGGGAGGTACAGAGCTACATCTACAAGGAAAATAATATCCTGACGGTCATCGGCGCTTTCTGCGGCATACCGATGGGCATACTCCTGCATCACTACATCATGCGCATGGTGGAAATGGAATACATCATGTTCGGCAGGGAAGTGCTGTTCCCGTCCTATGTATACGCGGTGCTGCTCACTGTACTGTTTGGAATTCTTGTGAATCATTTTATGAAACGGAAACTCTCTGCCATTACAATGGTGGAAAGTTTGAAGAGCGTAGAGTAAAATATAAGTAAGGAAAGACCCGCTTTGGGAAGGAAGATAATATGATAAAACCAAAAAACAAAAAACAACTGATCAAAAATCCCAAAATGGGAAAGAATATTCTGGATCATGAAAAAATAATGAGGAGGTATTTCATGAAAAATTTAAAGTTCTACCGCTGCAATAAGTGCAAAAAGATCATCGTTACGCTTCATGACAGTGCCTGCGGCACATTCTGCTGCGGCGAGGAAATGGTTGAACTGACAGCCAACACAACGGATGCCGCAACAGAAAAACACGTTCCTGTTGTTACAAGAGAAGGATCCAAGATCACTGTCAATGTAGGTGATGTCGATCATCCGATGCTCGATGTACACTACATCGAATTCATCGCCCTGCAGACAGAAAAGGGCTTCCGCATTGCCTATCTCGAACCGGGTGACAAGCCATGCGCAGACTTCTATGAAGAAGAGCCGGTCATTGCCGTATATGAATACTGCAATCTGCACGGACTCTGGAAGACAGAAGCGTAATCTCATCTGAATTTGTTCTCATAAGCGCCTGAAAGGGCGCTTTTTCTATGACATGCATGAGGGAATCTTAACGGAATCTTAATGCATGAAATCTCCGGATAAAGAAATACGCATAAGACTCTTCATACTCTGTTTTTACCGTATTTTTCCGGTAAAAGCA
Source organism: uncultured Erysipelotrichaceae bacterium (assembly GCA_902782955.1). Next base: position 12,028 of record CACZPD010000228.1, on the reverse strand, counting down.
CATCTTTTATGTTCTTTTACTGAAGGGCTGGAAGGCCTTTTTTTCTTAACACAATCTTAACGTGAGCGTTATTTATATTAATCCCATCTTAATCTGACGGGCTTTACACTGAATGCATAGGAAAAGAGTGGCTGGATGAGAAAGTTTAGGATTTTTGTGCAGGATTTCATGAATAGTTTCAGAACGATCCTGCTTGGATTCCTGATTCTGATTTTACTGGGAGCGTTCCTGCTGTGGCTTCCGGTTTCTTCAGCGGAAGGGGTATATACACCGTTTCTTAACGCGCTGTTTACATCGGCTTCCGCCACATGCGTAACCGGGCTGGTCGTATATGATACGGCAGCGTACTGGTCGGTATTCGGGAAGATCGTGATCCTGCTTCTGATACAGATCGGCGGTCTCGGTGTCGTGACAGTTGCGATGGCGACACTGGCGGTGACCGGCAAACGGATCGGGCTTCTGCAGAGAAGCACCATGCAGGATTCCATATCTGCCCCGCAGATCGGCGGCATCATCCACTTCATGCTGTTTTTCGTCAAAGGAAGTCTCCTGGTGGAAGGCGCAGGGGCATTGGCTTTGTCGCCGGTGTTTATCCGGCAGTACGGCTTTGTGCAGGGAATATGCTATTCCGTGTTTCATTCCGTTTCCGCTTTCTGCAATGCCGGCTTTGACCTGATGGGCATCCACGGACAGTTTTCTTCCCTTACCACATACAGTTCGAATGCATATGTCAACGTTGTGGTCATGGCGCTGATCATCATCGGCGGTCTTGGTTTCATGACCTGGAGGGATGTGCTTTCCAACCGCAGAAACCTGAGAGGGCTCAGACTGCAGTCAAAGATCATCATCGTTACGACCCTTGTGCTGCTGGCGATCCCGTTCGCGTATTTCTTCCTCTTTGAATTCAGCGGATATGACATAAAGGAAAGGATCCTCTATTCGGCATTCCAGTCGGTAACACCGCGTACTGCCGGATTCAATACGTTTGACTACGGCAAGATGTCGGACAGCGGCCTTCTGATCACGATCATACTGATGCTGACGGGAGGCGCGCCGGGTTCCACCGCCGGCGGTATGAAGGTGACAACACTGGCTGTCCTGCTAATGACCGCGAATGCCTACATGCACAGAAAGGATGACGTGAACTGCTTCAAAAGAAGACTGGATATCAATTCGATCCACAATGCGCTGGTCCTCATCGTCGTATATCTGCAGCTGATGCTGCTCGGCGCAGTCATACTCTCGCATCTGGAGAAGCTTCCTATTATGAACACCATGTTCGAATGTGCGTCTGCCCTGGGAACGGTCGGTCTTACGACCGGTATCACGACCGGGCTGACACCGGTATCCAGGATCATCCTGATCGGATTCATGTATTTCGGCAGGGTAGGCGGCTTCACCCTGGCATACGCTTCAGTAGCCGGCAAGAAAAAATCAAAGACAAAATATCCCGAAGAAAAAATAGCAATCGGTTAATCGAGGAGAAAAAGAATGAAAAACGTACTTGTAGTCGGAGCCGGCCGTTTCGGCCGCTATACCTGTCAGAAACTTCATGATATGGGTCATCAGGTCATGCTGATCGAAAAGGATGAAGACCGCATCAACAAGGCGCTGCCTTATGTAACAAATGCGCAGATCGGTGACAGCACGGATCCGGAATTCATGCGGGCGATCGGTGTCAGGGATTATGATCTCTGCATCGTTGCGATCGGGGATGATTTCCTGAGCTCGCTGGAAACGACCAGTGTCCTGGAAGATCTCGGAGCCAAAAAGATCGTATCCAGAGCTACGAGCGGGAATCAGGAAAAATTCCTTCTCAGAAACGGCGCGAGTGCAGTTGTATATCCGGAACGCCAGCTGGGAAGCTGGACAGCGATCCGCTTCAGTTCCGAGAACATTTCGAATTACATTGAGCTGATGGACGGATATTCGATTTTCGAACTTGCGATCCCGAAGAAATGGGACAACAAGAAAATCGGGGAATTGGATGTCAGGAATCATTACGATATCAATATCCTCGGTGTCAAAAACGGAAAAATGGATATGCAGATCACGCCCAATACGGAACTGCATTTCGGAGAGACGATGCTGGTTCTCGGAAAGACTGACAGTATTCAGAAATTGTTCTACTTATAATACGGGGAGGATCAAAACATGCTTATCAATGTGATCGTAATTGCCGGATTCATTGTATCGGCTGTACTTGTTCATTTTGTGATCGAACGGATCTTTGATATTGTTGATCCTGTTCAATCCGCGGAACCGGGCAAGATGCCGGTCAAATACCGGGTCATGGCTGAAACGCCTGAGCTGCTGGATATGCTTATGCCTTATTTCTCTCTGGATGAATGCATCTTCTTTGTCGGCACCAAGGAAGAGATCTGCTATGAGATGGAGGAAGGCAATATTGACTGCGCCGTGATGGAAAGCGGCATCGATAACAGCAGTGTTTACTGCAATACATGCAGAAAAAACAAGAATTACGCACTGACGATCCTGTACCGGGATCCTGCCGGCCAGGTCGAGGAAAATCCGGAAGGACTGAAGGAAACAGAAATTTATTATCAGCCTGTTTTTTCAGAAGTTATCGCACATATGATCAGGGAGAGAGTATTATTAAGTAGATCAGCATGAACACAAACGAACAGGATATGCAGGAAAACGAAAAATCAAAACTGAATATCATGGTCTGCCTTTCCGCTTCTCCCAGCAACCGAAGGGTCATACGAACAGCCCGCAAAATGTACAATCCGGAAAGGGATTCCTTTACGGCGCTGTATGTAGGTTCTTCGGAAGAAGAAACAGATACCGATCCCCAGCTGCGCGAGAATATCGAATACGCTGAACGATGCGGTGCGGAAGTACACGTGATCATCAGCCGGGAGATCGCCGTGACCATTTCCGAATATGCCAAGCAGATCGGGGCTACTGACCTGTTTATCGGAAACAGCGCCCCGCCGCATGTCATGACGACCCGAAGCATTCCCGACAGGATCGTTTCCTATCTGCCGGAAACGGACATCCACATCATCCCGGACCAGATGTCTTCTTCCTATCCGAAGACATACCGGAAGGGCACAGGTTCACCCTGGAATCTGAATGATTTTGTACGGGTGGTTTTGGTCATGGCTGTCGCGACGCTGCTTTCCTACTGGTTTGACCAGTCCCGCTACAGCAACGCCAACATTATCACGATCTACATTCTCGCCGTTCTGATCGCTTCCGTGATCACCTCCCACCAGGTATACGGGATCATAGCGGCTTTTCTCTATGTCATGCTGTTCAATTATCTGTTCATCGATCCCCGTTATACTCTGCTTGTATATGATTCGGCTTATCTGATGACATACTGCGTGACCGTGCTCGCTGCCCTGATTACCGGCAGTCTGGCCGTCAAGCTGAAGAACATCGCCAAACAGTCCGCAGAAAATGCTTATCAGGCCAAGGTCCTGCTGGAGACTTCCACCCGTCTGGAAAAGGCCAGGGACCGCCATGAGATGATCCGCATCACATGCATGCAGCTGAGCAACCTGCTCAAAAGAACCGTAATGTTCTATGAGATCGAAGGGGATACGCCGAAACTGACAGCGATCTCCTATGAGGAAAAAGCAAAGGAACATGAACCGCCGCTGACAGAAGAAGAGAAGAAAGCCATTCTCTGGACGTATCAGAACAACCATCACTCCGGCGCGTATACCCGGCATTTTCCCGACAGTCCGTACCGTTATCTGAGCGTCTATAATGACACAGCCGGCTACGGTGTGATCGCGATCCGCTGCGGGGAGAAGAACTTCACTGAATTTGAAAACACCATCCTGCTGTCGATCGTCAACGAGTTCACGCTTACCCTGAACAACGAAGTGATCCGCATGGAGAAGAAAGAAGCGGAGATCAACGCGGAAAAAGAGTATTTCCGGGCCGGGCTGCTGCGTTCCATTTCCCATGACCTGAGGACGCCGCTGACCGCGATCTACGGCAATGCCGTGAATCTCAGTACGAATCACGAAGAACTGACGGAAGCGGACAAGGAAAAGATCTACGAAGACATGCAGGAAGATACATCCTGGCTGGTAAGCCAGATGGAGAACATCCTGTCCATGACACGGCTGGAGAACAGATCCGCCATCACGACATCAGCTGAAAATGTGGAGGATGTCATCGAGGAAAGTCTGAAACATCTCGACATGCATGCCTCGGAACACCATATTGAGTGTGTTCATCCGGAAGAGATGCTCTTCGCGGAAATGGATGCCAAACTGATCATGCAGGTGATCGTCAACCTTGTGAACAACGCGGTCAAATATACGCCGCCGGGTTCCCATATCATCGTTTCCGCGGAAAAGCAGGACCAGCTGGTATGCATTTCTGTGGCGGATGACGGTCCCGGCATCCCTGCGGAAGACAGGGAACATATCTTTGAACTGTTCTGGTCGGGCAGGCATGATATCAAAGACGGATACCGCAGTATGGGTATCGGACTGAACCTGTGCCGCATGATCATGAAGGCGCACGGACAGAAGATCGAAGCTTTGGACAATGAACCGCACGGTACGATATTCCGCTTTTATCTGCCGTTGAAAGGGGTGGAGAGCTATGAAGGACTTTAAAATACTGGTGGTGGAGGACGACAAGTCGATCCAGAATCTGATCACCACGACATTGCGGATCCATGAATACAGCTATCTGACTTCGCAGAGCGGGAAAGACGCTGTTTCCCTCTGCGCGTCGCATAAGCCGGATCTGATCCTGCTGGACCTGGGACTTCCGGATATCGACGGCTCGGAGGTCATCCGCATCATCCGTACCTGGAGCAATACCCCGATCATCGTGATCAGTGCCCGGGATGAGGACAATGACAAGATCACAGCCCTGGATGCCGGGGCGGATGATTACCTGACCAAGCCGTTCTCCGTGGAGGAGATGCTAGCGCGCATCCGTGTTGCCCAGCGCAGATCCGCACACTTCCAGAACGCGGAAGCCGAGAATACGATGTTTGAAAACGGCGGTCTGCAGATCGACTATACTTCCGGCATCGTGAAGATGGACGGGAAGGATGTCCACCTGACACCGATCGAATACAGGATCCTCTGCCTGCTGGCGAGAAACGCGGGGAAGATCCTGACGCACTCCTATATCATCGACCATATCTGGGGAACAGCCGTGGATACGGACATCGTTTCCCTGCGTGTCTACATGACTGCGCTGCGGAAAAAACTGAAGACTTCAGCCAGTGCGGAAGCCCTGATCCAGACGCATGTCGGGATCGGTTATCAGATGATCAGGCTCTGACTTATGTCAGGCCTTTTTATATAAGGTTTTAAATATAGTACTTTATGTGGCAAAAAAAATATGTTGTGGTAGAATAGGTACGTTGAAATTAAAGACAGAAGGAAGAAAGAGTTAGTTAAGATGGAAAAATATAAGAAAAGTTGGAATTTTCACGGAAGAACTCTCACGGTTGAAAATGGTGAGATAGCAAAACAGGCAGGCGGATCCATCCTGGTCCGCTATGAAGATACAGTCGTATTATCCGTTGCGACCGCAAGTCATCAGGCAAAGGATTCGGATTTCTTTCCGCTGACAGTCCTGTATAACGAAAAGATGTATGCGGCAGGCAAGATCCCGGGCGGCTTCCTGAGAAGGGAAGGCAGACCGAGTGAACATGCCACACTGACCGCAAGACTGATCGACAGACCGATCCGTCCGCTGTTCGCGGAAGGTTTCCGCAACGAGGTACAAGTCGTCAATACCGTACTCTCCGTCGATCCTGACTGCAGCAGCGAAATGGCTGCGATGTTCGGATCCTCGCTGGCATTATGCGTTTCCGATATCCCGTTCAACGGACCGGTTGCCGGTGTGCAGGTCGGCCGTGTTGACGGTGAATACATCATCAACCCGACAGTTGAACAGAGCGAAAAGGGTGATCTGAACCTGACAGTCGCCGGCACAAAGGATGCCATCAACATGGTTGAAGCCGGTGCGAAGGAAGTATCGGAAGAAGATATGCTGAAGGCCCTGCAGATCGGTCATGATGCCATTAAGGAATTATGCCTGATCCAGGAAGAAGTCATTGCGGCATGCGCAAAGGAAAAGATGGAAGTCGTTCTCTATGAGATCGCGCCTGAGATCAAAAACCTGATCGATGAACAGGGTAAGAAGAGGATCGAAGAAGCAGTTTCCATCAAGGGGAAACTGGAACGCTACGGCGCTATTGACGCAATCAGCGAAGAGATGGCTGAAGCAGTCGCTGCCCTCGAATGGGAAAACGACGCAGCCAGGGAAAAGGCCGTAAAACAGGCTAAGGAATACTGCACGGAAATCGAAGCAGCGGAAGTCAGAAGACTGATCTCCGAAGAAAAGATCAGACCGGACGGAAGAGCGCTCGACGAACTGCGTCCGCTGGACAGCCAGGTCGACCTCCTGCCGCGTGCACACGGCTCCGCCATGTTCACCCGCGGTGAGACACAGGTCATGTCCATCACGACACTCGGCGCGCTGAGCGATGCCCAGATCATCGATGACCTGACACTGGAAACAGAAAAGAGATTCATGCACCAGTACAACTTCCCGCCGTTCTCCGTCGGTGAAGTAGGCCGCATGGGCTCTCCGGGCAGAAGAGAGATCGGACACGGCGCGCTGGGTGAAAGAGCCCTCCTGCAGGTCATGCCTGACAAGGAAACATTCCCGTACGCGATCCGTACAAGCGCGGAAGTCCTGGAATCCAACGGTTCCAGTTCACAGGCAAGTATCTGTGCCGGCACAATGTCCCTGATGGCAGCCGGTGTCCCGATCAAGGCTATGGTCGCCGGTGTTGCGATGGGTCTGATCACAGTCGGTGATACATACTCCATCCTCACGGATATCCAGGGTATGGAAGACCACTACGGCGATATGGATTTCAAGGTTGCCGGTACAAGAGACGGTATCACAGCCCTGCAGATGGATATCAAGGTAACAGGCATCTCCCAGGAGATCCTGCGTGAAGCACTTGCCCAGGCTCATAAGGGCAGAATGCAGATCCTGGACAACATGGAAGCAGTCATCAGCGAACCGCGTCCGGAAGTCAGCAAGTACGCGCCGAAGCTCGACAAGCTGATGATCCCGGTAGACAAGATCCGCATCGTCATCGGCAAAGGCGGCGAACAGATCGACAAGATCATCGAAGAATGCGGCAATGTCAAGATCGATATCGATGATGACGGCTTATGCATCATCTACCATACCGACCGCGAAATGATCAACAAGGCCAAGGCCATGATCGAAGAGCTGATCCGCGAAGCGAAAGTCGGCGATATCTACGATGCGAAAGTATCCGAAGTACGCGACAGTTTTGCCTTCGTAACGCTGTTCGAAGGAACCGATGCCCTCCTGCATGTCAGCCAGCTGGCATGGGAACGTGTTGAGAACATCCACGATGCCCTGCATGTAGGCGACATCGTCAAGGTCAAGGTCATCTCCATCGATGATGCCGGCAAGGTCAAAGTATCCGCGAAAGAATGCCTCGAAAAACCGGAAGGATACGTTGAACCGAAGAAGGGCGGCCGCAGAAACAATTCCGAGAAGAAAGATTCCGGAAATGTTGAAAAGAGAGTCTTCCGCAAGAAGAACTAAGTACAGAAGAAGGCATATGCCTTCTTTTTTGAAAACAGGTGATCAATATGAGAATGCGAAAGAAAAAATGGGCAGATCCGTTCCTGGAGGAACACCGGGATTATATATTTGATGATCCTTCCGCGTATAAGGGAAAATGGCATGACTTATTTCATACGGAAGAGCTTCATGTCGAACTCGGCATGGGGAAGGGCGGCTATCTGATCAAAATGGCTGAGATGTACCCGGAAGCCGGCTGGGTCGGTGTTGAGAAGGATCACAGCGCAGCTGCGGTCGCAGCCCGCAAGGTAATCGACAATGAACTGCCGCGTGAGAATCACCGCATGATCAGTGGAAATGCCGAACGCCTCGGCGAATGGTTTGCGGTGGGGGAGATCGATGTCCTGCATCTGAATTTCTCCGATCCCTGGCCAAAGACATATACCCACAAACGGCGTCTCAGCAGTTCCCGCTTCCTGGAGCTTTACAGGCTCGTGCTTGCGGAAAACGGGCATATCGAAATGAAGACGGACAACCAGAAACTGTTCGAGTACAGTGTGATCTGTTTTCTGGAAAACGGCTTTACCCTGACGGAGATCTCCGTTGACTACCGGCGTGAGGAACATCCGGAGGATGCCGTTACGGAATATGAACAGAAGTTTATCGACGAAGGAAAACCGATCTACCGTTTATGCGCTGTCAGACAAAAAGAGTGTGTGCTACAATAGTGTCATGTTAAAACGTAAATACATCGCGGTCCTCCTCGGCGCGTTCCTGCTCGGATGCGGGGATCCGTCCGCGTTCGACCTGAATGAAAAACTGAATGAGAAAGTCGATGCCGCGCAGGCGCTGGAACCGATGCCGGCCAACCATATGAAGCCGTTCTATGCCTTTTATATTGAACCGTCCATCGGCAGGCTGGAATCCACCCGGACAAGCAATACATTCGTCCTGAACGGGAATCCGTTTACGCTGACTCTGAATGTGCCGGCGGTGATCAATGAAATGTATTATGAGAAGGCAAAAGCGGAAAAGGATATCCTTTCCGCCTATGAACCGGTCATTGAGAAAACAGGGACCTATGCGGCAGCAGACGACAGTGAAACAGCGTACACTGTCCGCGTATACCGGTTTGACAAACATTACTGGACACAGTTCGATACCCCGTACTTCTCCTTTTACGCGGTCAGTGATGAGTACACTGTGCCTTATCTGGCAGCGGAGATGATGAAGATCGCCCGCACGATGGAGATCGAAAAGAAATCCGTCGCGGCTGCGTACAGCACGAAAGAGAATATTACCTACGAAAGCAAGAAGATCGAACTGTTTGAACATATCGCCCCGGAGAACGGGCTGATCGAGGAATTGTTCATCGATGACAACGTCAATGTGGCGGGTGAACAGATCACGGATGAGGAAAAGGCAAACTATCATTCGAAGATCGATACCGATGAGGCAGAAGAATAGTAAAAAATCGCAAATCAGTGCATATTTATGCTATGATTACTTTTGGTAAGAAGAAAATATAATATGCTTTGCGTATGTTATAGAGAGGTGGAATTATGCTGAAGAAATTACAGAGCTTATTATTCGAAGAAGAAGACGATCTGGATAAAGTCGAAGAAAAACCGGCAGCTCCTGCAGTAAAGGAACCGGAAACACCGAAACCGGCAGAAGTCAAGCCGCCGGTCGTTGAGGATGCACGTCCTGCAGAGAAGGTTGAACTCCCGAAGCCGGCCGTCAAGGAAGAAAGAACGACCATGCAGAGGATCGATGTAACACAGCCGATGCCGACGATCCAGGATTCTCCGAGACCGAAGCCGAGAACGGAATCCGTTTTCCGTGAACAGAAAGCGGAAGAACCGAAGCCGTCTATCGGAATCAAAGCAGATGATTCTCCGGCACCGAAAAAACGTCCGCAGAAGAATATCAGACCGGCAAAACCGGAAAGACCGGAAAGAAAGAGAACACAGGACGAAGACAGGAAACCGTCTTATATTTTCAACCCGGTCATCAGCCCGATCTTCGGCGTAGATGAAAAGGACCTCCAGGCTCTGAAGACAACAACGACAAAGACGATGAGCAAGGAAAAGAAAGATAAGAAGAGCGGATTTGTTTCCCCGGTCATTTCCCCGATGTACGGAACTGACGCGGACAACAGCCCGTCCCTGATCCAGGACAATGTCCAGTCCGGAAACATCCTCGAATCCATGACGCTGACAAGTGAAGTAACGGAAGCAGAGGACGAGATCCCTGAATTCTCCCTGGACGATATCCTGAAAGTCCGTGATGAGGAATTCGCGGAAGAATACGGTTCCCTGGACAGTTCCGAAGAAGACGATGTACCGATCTTCCCGGATCTGACATTCCCGGATGAACCGGAATCCGATGAGGAAGAAACCGTCGTCATCACAAAACCGGAGCTTGGTGTATTCTCTGACGACGAATAACGAAAGGAATGAGAATGGAGTATTACTTCATTGGCATAAAAGGAACCGGCATGGCCTCCCTTGCCTGCATGCTGAGTGATCTCGGCTATGCGGTAAGCGGCAGTGATCTGGAAAAACACTTCTTTACGGAAGATGTTTTGAAAGAGCGCGGCATACCGGTTTTTTCCTTTGACACAGCCAATATTAAAGATCACATGCACGTGATCATAGGAAACGCATTTCTGGAAGATTTTCCGGAAGTGATCGCAGCCCGCAGCAATCCTACCTGCGTGTGCGAAAGATACCACGAATTTTTAGGCAGATTCCTGAAGGATTATGAACTGATCAGCATCGCAGGAAGCCACGGCAAGACCACCACGACAGGCATGGCTGCCAGCATGATGGCCGCATATGCCGAGACCGGTTACCTGATCGGGGACGGGACAGGGCATCTGACGAAGGATGCGAAATACTTCTGTCTGGAATCTGATGAATTCCGCCGTCATTTCCTGGCATATCATCCCAAATACGCGATCGTGACCAATGTCGATATCGACCACGTTGACTACTTCAAAGATGATGCGGATTACCGCCTTGCCTACGAACAGTTTGCGGAAAACGTCACCGGCGCCCTGATCATCTGGGGCGAAGATGCGGAAGCGCGCAAGCTGAAGATCGATCAGAAAGTATACTGGTACGGAGAAAAGGAAAACGATGACTTCCGGGCGGTGAACATTGATGAGCGTTCCGACGGCATGGACTTCGATGTACTGTTCGAAGGAAAGGATATGGGACACTTCTCGCTGCCGTTTGTCGGTCATCACCTCCTGCTGAATTCGCTCGCGGTGATCGCTGTGGGTATCCTGGAAGGCATACCTGCGGAAACGATCGAGAAGGGGCTCTCCGCATTCCGCGGCGTCAAGCGGCGCTTCGTTGTGGAGGAAGTCGGCGAAAACATCTATGTCGATGATTATGCGCACCATCCGACCGAAGTCGGCGTGACCATCGATACCGCGCGGAAGCGGTTCCCGGGCAGAAAGCTCGTGGCGATCTTCAAGCCGCACAGGGCTTCCCGCGTACTGTATTTCGCGGATGATTTCGCCGCCCAGCTGTCAAAGGCGGACGAGATCTATCTCTGCGATTTCACGAGTATAGATGATAAGCAGGACGGTACGGACATCGATATTACATATCTGCAGAAGAAGCTTCCGGGCAGTAAGGTACTGAGCGAAGATGAGGCCGGCGCGGCACTTCTCGCAAAGGAATCTCCGGCGGTATTCCTGTTCATGTCGAGCAAGGATATCTACGGACTGGCAGAACTGGTTAAACGTTTTCAATAGTATTGAAAACGTTTTCATTTTGAATTACAATGAACTTATCTGAAGGAGAAAATGTTTATGGATGCTCTATTATTGGCACTACAGGATGTATGCCGGCAGCTGCTGCCTATCATCGGTGCAGTAGTTCTGATCTTTTTATGTATTTTATTGAAGAAGGTATGGAAGCTGATCGATTCCCTGACGGATACTGTCAGAAAACTCGATCCGACACTCCGGCTGGTCGATAAGAGCATAGAAAAAGTACAGGCTCCTCTGGACACTGTTGTCAGATATTCCAAGAGCATGGACAACATGCATGGCAAGACATCGGAAGCCTTGGGAAAAGCCGCGGAATTCGCGTCAGAGAATGTTGACCAGATCAAGAGCTTTGTACAGGACAAAATTGCCGGAAAGAGCGAGGAAGTGAAGGAGGAGGAAGCATAATATGACAGAAAATAATGAAAAAGAGATCCTTGAAGAAGAACAGCCGTTTGAAGACGGAAAAGAACCCATCGATTCCATAGAGAAGACAGTCGAAGACCTGCGCAAGCGTATCCAGGCCCTGGATAAGGCTGATGAAGCAGAAGAAGAGGAAGAATTCGATATTCCCGAATTCATCCAGGCAGCTGAAGAAGACGCTGAAGAGGCAAAGGAAGCCGTAGAAGAAGCTGCGGATGAAGCTGCTGAAAG
>CACZPD010000227.1 GCA_902782955.1 uncultured Erysipelotrichaceae bacterium | reverse complement strand
TAGTGTATGCGAACATAGCACGTTGCCGGGTCATTTATCTGGACATCTTAGATGTCCTTTTTTTTCTTCTGCAAAAGTGATATTATGTCAAAAATGGATCGTGGGGATTATAAAAAGTTTTATTGGAAAATTTACGTTATAATCGGGCTGTTCGCAGCTTTGATCATAACGTGGTTTTTTCTGTTCTCAAGGCTCCAGAAAAACAAGGACTGTCTTGTAAACAAAGACGATCCTTCCAAAACGCCTGAACCTACTGCCGAAGTAACTCCTACGCCGGATGCAACACCTGAGCCTACATCTGAAACAACACCGGAACCGACGCCGGAAGAAACCCCGGAGGAATCTCCCGAACCTACGCCGACTCCTACACCAACACCGACTGCAAAACCGACGCCGACACCTACACCTGCTCCGACAGCCACACCGAAACCGACGCCGACTCCTGAAAACAAACCTGATCTGACGGGATTTGATACAGAACATGTGGAATCCATGCAATATATTGCCAATAAGAACAATTCGATTCCGAAATCCTATGTACCTTCAGACCTTGTCAGTCCGAATGTTGCAGGTATTTCCGGACAGAAACTGCGCAGGGAAGCTGCTTCCGCACTTGAAGAAATGTTTGCGGCCGCGAAAAAAGACGGTGTTAATCTGTTCCTTGTCAGCGGATATCGTTCCTATGGCGAGCAGGAATATATCTACAAAGTATATTCCGGGCGAAACAGCAAGGAATATATGTCGCATCTGGATGCTTATCCGGGTAAATGTGAACATCAGCTTGGTCTGGCGGTGGATCTTTCTGATACCAGCCGGAATTGTTCCCTGAAGGCTTGTTTCGCGGACATGCCCGCATACAAATGGCTGCAGAAGAATTCCTATAAATACGGTTATATCGAACGTCATCCGAAAGACAAGACCAATGCCACAGGTATTATGTACAGTCCATGGGGTTTCCGTTATATCGGTAAAAAGCAGGCCAAAAAAGTATATAAGTCCGGGCTCACGATGGAAGAGTACTACGGACAGAAGATATCCTGAGCAGATCCATGCATTACAGGAGGGCAGATCCCCTCCTTTTTCATTTGGCACATATGTTTTTGTATATGGATAAAAAATGTGGTAATGTATTTGTTATGAAAAAATTCAGAATATTTGTAATAAACCCGGGTTCTACCTCCACAAAACTGGCAATGTTCGAAGATACGGAATGCACGTTTGAATGTGATGTATTCCATGATTCCTCCATTCTGAAACAGTTTCCCACACTGAATGACCAGGTGGACTACAGAATGGAAGTCATTGAAGATTTCCTGCAGAAGAATGATATCGATCTGCACGGAATCGACGGCATTGCGGCCAGGGGAGGCGGCTGTTACCCGGTTGAAAGCGGCACATACGAAATCACGGATCTGCTGGTGGAAGATGCACGGGCATGCAAGGGGAAACTTTATCACGCTTCCATGCTGGGGGTGCAGCTGGCACAGAAAGTACACGAAAAATACGGCGGACAGATGTTCATGATCGATCCGACCTGTGTGGATGAACTGCAGGATCTTGCGCGTGTTACAGGTGTAAAAGGCGCCTACCGGCATGCGGCATCCCATCCGCTTAACCTGAAGGCGGTTTCCCGCCTGTATGCAGAATCCATCGGGAAGAAATACGAAGATCTCAACCTGGTCGCTGCGCATATCGACGGCGGTATCTCGGTTACAGCGCACCGCAAAGGGAAAATGATCGATGCCCTGGACGGCGCCGGCGGAGAAGGCCCGTTTACGCCGACACGCATGGGCGGCATGGCAGTGACGGATGTGCTCCGTTTCCTCTATGGGAAACCGGCGGAAGAGATTAGGGCGCTTTGTTCCGTGACCGGCGGTTTCTCGTCCTGGTTCGGGACATCCAATTCCGATACCGTCCACCGCATGGCAGAAGAAAAAGACCCCAAAGCGGTCCTTGTCTGGAATGCGATGATCTACCGGATCGCAAAATCGATCGGGGAGATGGCATGTGTTCTGCATGGTGATGTGGATGCCATTATCCTGACCGGAGGGCTGATGCGTTTTGATGATATTTATGAACAGCTGAAGGATTACTGCGGCTGGATCGCGCCGATCGCTGTCTATCCCGGCGAGCATGAAATGGAAGCGCTGGCCAAAGGCGTACTGCGTGTCCTGACAGGAGAGGAAAAAGCAAAGACGTATACCGGAAAACCGGTATGGGACGGATTTGGTTTCGAAGACTAAAAAAACGGTTCACATATGTGAATCGTCTTTTTTTTCTGATTAGAGACCAGCTTCCTTCATTGCGTCTGCGGTCGCGGCTTTTACAGCGTCACTTGTGAATGTAGCGCCGGAAACACCGTCGATCTCAGCACCGTTGGCTTTGATGACCTGGTCGGATAATTCTGCGAACGCAGCCTGTCCGACTGTTTCAGTCTCGTCTTTGCCTTCGATATCGCACTTTGTGATCTTGCCGTCTTCAACAGTAATTGTGACAGTTACGTCACCGCCGAAGCCCTGTGCTGTGCCTTTGCCTGTTTTAGCGCCGCCAGTGGAAGAAGATCCACCGCTGCATGCCGCAAGCAGAAGTGCCAGAGAACCGGCAGAAATAACACGTAATACTTTTTTCATAATACACCCTCCTGCAATATGTCTCTATTTTACCCGTAAAACCCGCAAAAGTATATTCTTTTTCAAAACAGGAAAGGAATACATGCAGTGTTATAATAGGAATATGCCGAAATACCATTTTGTAATCAATCCTGCCGGCGCATCCGGCAGAACCGGAAAAGAATGGGAAAAAATGAAGCCCCTTTGTCAGGAATACGGGATCTCTTTTGAAGAGCATTTTACTACAGTAACAGAAGGCATGACGGAGATCTGCCGGAAACTGACAGAAGACCTCAGGG
>CACZPD010000226.1 GCA_902782955.1 uncultured Erysipelotrichaceae bacterium | reverse complement strand
CACCGACATGACCGTTTCGTCATTCAGCCGGATATCCTTTCCGTCATAGTTCCGGATGATGCGGGGTTTTACATCCGTCCCGCTGTAATCCGGCGCCGTATCCATATGCGCGATAAAACCGACTGTACGGCACGGCTTGTCCAGATTGGACGGCAGATGCCCGTATACATAGCAGTATTCATCGCGGACAACATCTTCCAGACCGAGTTCTGTCAGTTCTTCCTTCAGAAGATCTGCCAGCGCAAACTGCTTTGCGGTCGACGGTGATGTTTTGCTGTAAGGATCAGACTGTGTATCGATCCGGCAATAGCGGATCAGACGTTCTTCAATACCCATTTTTGGCCTCCTGTTCCAAAGTCATCTGTGAGAATGTGCAGTCAAAGCAGGAATTTCCCGGACTGCAGGCATATATGCCGAGACGGACCGGACGTCCGTCATTTTCCGTTTTAAACTCTCTCATATCGCGGAATACGGTTCCGTTGAAGCTGTACTGCATATGGATCATACCGGACCGGTGCCAGATGCGGAAATACATCCAGCGTATCCCGCCGTGGATCTCCCTGGCGCTCCTGTCCCCGCCGCTTGTGTGGTAGACGATCGCCTGCAGCCAGGATTCGTCTTCACTGCGCCTCGCCGCAGAGCAGACAGCCTGCCGGTCATCGCCCCTGTAGATCACGATGCCGCACTGGTCAAACTGTTCACGGAACGCAAAATCCACCCGCATCGTAAAGCAGAAACTGCCCTCCGCAACAAGCGAAAATTCAGCAGCCCGCGCATGCGGTTCCGCTGCAGTAATATTGGTATTTGGTTCTGTTTCCACGACGATCTTATCTGCCAGGGAAAAATAAAGCTGCGGTTTATGGATCCATTCCAGCTGCCGCGGATCAATTTTCATATTCACTGTCTTTCCGGTACATAAAATTATAGCATGTCCCAAGAAAAAGGAAGTTCAGTTTTGAACTTCCTCTTTATCAATCTGTGTCTTTCCACTGCTTTTCTCACGGATGCGCGACATGTCTATTATTATAATTATTTCTGTCTCTCGTGTATTGCCATCCATATCGAAATGATTTCTTTTGGTTTTCACCATCTGGATATCTTTTTTAAGATATCTTTTTAAGCACCGCTGTATGGAAATCTTTTCATATTCCGGTTTTTTCTATCTTGAATTCCCATCCGTTTCTGACAGCTCGTACCACAGATTTTCAGCTTTTTTTATGCAGGGACACTAAATATCCTTCAGGCCCTGCCTTCCATGATTCCGGGACTTCTCATATTGACCTCCCCTTTATTTATTATTCTGGTGATGCTATTTACATTTTCAATATAGCTGATGGAACCTGAAAAAACAGACTATATTTTTAATTTTCTATCTGCTATATTGATAAATGGGGAGTCATATGTACTTCTTTTTTTATGTCCTGTTCCGGAAATCAGCTGTCTTCCTCGACCTTGCCGATCTCACGCGCATGCATTCTCCGGTCCAAAGCTGTCAGGTATTTCTTGCGTACGCGGATATCTGTCGGCGTGATCTCCACCAGCTCATCATCATTGATAAATTCGATCGCTTCTTCCAGTGTCATGATCTTCGGCGGAACAAGCTTCATTGCTTCATCATTCCCGGTCGACCGTACTGCGGTCATCTTTTTGTTTTTGATCGGGTTGACTGCCATATCCAGATTCTTGGATGACTGGCCGATGATCATGCCTTCATAGACCGGTGTCTGCGCGCCGATGAACAGCTGTCCCCTTTCCTGGATATTCCAGAGGGCATACGTCATGGCACCGCCCGTTTCCGTCGAGATCAGGGCACCGTTCTCACGCTGGGGAATATCGCCCTTCCACGGAACATAGCCGGAAAGACGTCTGACCATCGTGCCCTCGCCGCGGGTCATATTGATAAATTCCGTACGGAATCCGATCAGGCCTCTGGTCGGCACTTCAAATGTCACTCTGGTGTAGCTGCCGACATCTTCCATATCCTTCATGAGTCCTTTGCGGATATTCAGACCCGAAATAACGGAACCGGAATATTCATTCGGCACATCACAGACTACTTCCTCGACCGGCTCGCATGTCACGCCGTCGATCTTCTTCAGAATAACTTCCGGTCTGGAAACCGCGACTTCATAGCCTTCACGGCGCATGTTTTCCAGCAGGATCGTCAGATGGAGCTCGCCTCTTCCGGAGACCTTGAATGTATCCGTCGTACCGGTTTCT
>CACZPD010000225.1 GCA_902782955.1 uncultured Erysipelotrichaceae bacterium | reverse complement strand
GAAAAGATCAGTTTCATTATATAGATATTTGATCCGGCGGCAGAGTGATATGCCCATGATCATGCAAGATGCCTGTTGATTTTTTGCAGAATACGCATTTCTTAAAGGGGATCGTATGATATATTAGAAATAATCAGCCGATCCGGCAAGGAAGCGGAAGACGTATGCCAGATATTCGTGAAATAGATGACCGGTATCCAGAGTTTGCGGAACCTTATGAACCTGTCAAAGGGGCGAAGCATTACAGCAGTCTGAAATTCGGCATAAAAGTAAAGATGAAGGAAGCATCTGCTGTCCTTGTGACTGCAGCACTGATCGCTGCAGGTTTTTCCGCGCCTAAAGGACCGGACGATCCGAGGAAACCTGATGATATCATCATTCCCGATCCGACACCGTCGCCTACACCGGAACCGACTGTGGATCCGCAGCCGACGCCTACGCCGGAGCCGTCACCTTCACCGACGCCAACACCTTCACCTACGCCGACACCTACGCCGGAACCGACGCCTACACCTACCCCGACACCATGGCCTACGCCTACACCATATCCGCGACCCACACCGACACCGTGGCCGAAACCTACACCTACCCCGAAGCCGACTCCGACTCCGACGCCTACGCCAAAACCCACACCAACTCCGACGCCGACCCCGGTCGTACATAAAGAGCCTGTATTTAAGATCGTGTATCCGGTGAATGTTCCCATCGAGGCAGAATCACCGCCGTACATCAAGTTTACGAGTACCCTGAATGATCTGAAGGGCGGAAAAGCAGTCATTTCCATGCGGAGACAGAATACTGCCGGGAAGTTTGTATCTCTGGCAGCAAATGAATACGGTGCACGCTATGGAGAACCGCTGGAATATAAAGGTCAGAAAAAATGGGAAGAACCGGCCATAATGGTATCCGATAGTGACGATGTCTTTTATGAATGGAAAGTCAGCGGTACCGATCATGTTATAGAAATCTATTACGATTATCTGGAAATGGTGATCGATTATACATATCCGGACGGAACGAAAGGACAGTGGATCTCCGAACCGTTCCACAGTGCGATGGGATATTATACGGATTATGGAAAGAACGGGGAGTATCACTCAGAAGACAGAACGGTTACAGCGGAATTCTCGGTCTGGGATAAGCTTGACCCTGATCAGATCAAAGTAGATAAGCTGTTTATATGGATTTATGCCGTTGCACATATAGACGCTTCTTCCGTCGACACAAAAGGACGTACTGACGCAGATGGCTCCAAATGGCTTGAGATCACTGCCCACTTTGATGAAGAAATCCCGCCGGGGACCTATGAGCTGAGTGTCGATCTGTCTTATGATACGGATGAAAACAATCCGTGGACAGCGAACGAAATTCTGGAAGATGGATTTATAGTACCATGAGTAAAGGAGAATGATGATGAAACAGAAGAAATCGATTATATGGCTGATTCTTTCCGTCCTGCTGATTGTGCTGCTTGCCAATCCGGGCATCCTGCCGCTTTCACAGGCATCGAAGGAATCCCTGCGTGAACTGGAAAAAACGCATCTGCTCATACAGGGCAGCGGAAAAGTCACGATAGCGCATTTCCTGACTGCACTTATGGCGATGCTGCTGGTAGCTGCGGTATATCTGGTGATCAAACTGATCCTGGATGCGATCGGGAACAGGAATGAACATTCCCGTACCGTTACGACCATGATCAGCAGTCTCCTGCACTATCTGGCATGGATCGTTGCAATCGTCTGGGGTCTGACCATTCTCGGCGTCAATGCCTTTACCGTACTCGCCGGCATCGGCATTTTAGGCCTGATCCTTGGTTTCGGCGCGCAGAGCCTGATCGAAGATATCATTACCGGGTTCTTCATCATCTTTGAAGGGCAGTACGGGATCGGCGATATCATCATTCTCGATGATTTCCGCGGTACCGTCCGCAGCATCGGCGTACGTACAACAGTCATTGAGGATGCCGGCGGCAACCTTAAGATCGTAAACAACTCCGATATCCGCAACCTGCAGAACCGTTCCCGGAATGACTCCATCGCTTTATGTGAGATCTCTGTAGCGTATGGTACGGATCTGTATGAGCTGGATGATATTCTGAATGAGAACATGCCGCATATCTATGAGATGCATAAGGATCTGTTCCTTGAATGTCCGAAATATCTCGGCGTGGATTCCTTTGCGGACAGCGGCATCAATCTGAAGCTGATCGCAAAATGCCGTGAACAGGATGTCTTCGCGGCAAAGAGAATGCTGAATAAAGAGGTCAAGATGCTGTTTGACAGGACAGGCGTCGAGATCCCGTTCCCGCAGGTCGTTCTGCACCAGGGCGAATAAAAATAATGATTGCCGGATTCATTCCGGCTTTTCTTTTATGATCTGATACAATAAAGGAGATATGAGAGAAAAGAAAAAGACAACAACGCGTGACCTGACATCCGGCAATATCGCCTTGCAGGTCCTGCTGTTCTCCCTGCCGCTGATGCTGGGGAACGTATTCCAGATGCTTTACAATACAGTGGATTCCATCGTGGTCGGCAACTTCGTCGGTACGCAGGCACTGGCTGCCGTCGGCTCCACGACCATGATCGTGAATCTGTTCGTATTCTTTTTCAACGGTTTTTCGATCGGCGCAGGTGTCGTGATCGGTCATTTCTTCGGTGCCGGCAAACAGGATAAGCTGCATGACGCGATCGAAACGATCATGGCTGCCTCCTTCCTGCTCTGCGTTGCTTTTACCATCATCAGTATTGCCGGTGTGAGGCCGATGCTGAAATTCATGGCAACGCCGGATGATGTATTCGCTGAAGCAGTTACCTATCTGCGTATTTACTTTGCGGGTATTTCCGGCCTGCTGATCTACAACATCGGAAGCGGCATCCTGCGGGCGGTAGGAGATACCACACGGCCGCTGTATTTCCTGATCCTGACCAGTGTGCTGAATATCATCCTGGACCTCGTGTTTGTCATCGTATTCCATCTCGGCATTGCCGGTGTTGCGCTGGCTACGATCATCGCGCAGTTTATCTCTGCCGGCCTGATCCTTGTCCTTCTGACAGGGACGAAGGATGTATACCGGTTTGTCTGGCAGGATATGCGGATCGATACGGAGATCCTGGGCAGGGTATTCGCGGTAGGCATGCCGGCTGCCATCCAGTCTGTCATTACCGCGTTTTCAAATATCTTCGTGCAGTCATATATCAACTTCTTCGGTTCGGGCGTCATGGCCGGCTGGAGCTGTTATAACAAGATCGATATGTTTATCATGCTGCCGATGAACAGCATGGCCATGGCGGCTACGACATTCGTATCCCAGAATATCGGTGCCGGCAGGCAGGACAGGGCAGATGAAGGCACAAGGACGACCATTCTGATGACCCTCGGCATCACAGGCGGGATTGCCGTCCTGATCTGGCTGTTCGCGGCTGCCAGCGTCGGTCTGTTCTCGCAGGATCCGGAAGTCATTAAATACGGTTCCCTGTTCCTCAGGACAAATGTATTCTTCCTGCTGTTCAACTGCGTCAACCATGTGCTGGCAGGCGCCCTGCGGGGAAGAGGAGATTCCAAGGCGCCGATGGTCATCATGCTGATCGGTTTCGTGGCAGTCAGGCAGGCATATCTGTTTGTCATGACACGTTTTATCGCCAATACGCCGGCTGCTGTCGGATTCGGCTATCCGGTCGGATGGATGGTTACCTTCGTCCTGGAGGTGCTGTATTATTTCCGTACAAGGAAATTGATGCGGGAACAGGGATTATGACCTGTTTTTCATTCCTGTTTTCGGATACAATGGCATAGGAACAACTACCGTTTTATCTCCGGAGGAAGCATCAATGGAATCACCTGAAAAAAATAATCCAGATTCGTATGTGAAGGAGCTCTGCCCCGAAACATTT
>CACZPD010000224.1 GCA_902782955.1 uncultured Erysipelotrichaceae bacterium | reverse complement strand
CTGCTACTTTGCTGCAGGCCTCAGAGTCTATGATGTCTCTGATCCGTTCTATATCAAGGAAAAGGCATATTTCATCCCGCCGAATCCGACCAAGAAGTGCTTCCCGTTCCCGGGCCCTATGATGGCAATGACGGAAGACGTAGTTGTAGACGACAGAGGAAACATCATCATCGATGCTAACAGCGACGGATTCTATATCCTCCGCAAAACATACGAAGACTGATAAAAATAACATTTCCTGAAGGTCCCCGGAGCGATCCGGGGACCTTTTCATACTGGCAAGAGAGTACCGCTGCGGTGTATACTATGCAAGAACAGTTTTATCATATTGCGGCAGAAGTTCAGGAATGAAGAAAGCAGCAAGAACATTATTAACGGTATCAATACTATTATTTATCATGATCTTTGCCTTTCCGGGCACTGATCCGGTTTATGCTGCGCCTGATTCC
This sequence comes from uncultured Erysipelotrichaceae bacterium, assembly GCA_902782955.1. Next base: position 2,511 of record CACZPD010000224.1, on the reverse strand, counting down.
GGCGGCGCCGCGGCAGAGACCACGCAGCAATCGTCTTTTGAATACAAAAAATACAGCAATAATGACAGATACAGATATGCTCTTCGCAATAAGATGAAATCTGTATTCAAAGTTTTAGGCGAAAATGTGGATGATGATATGACGCTGCCTATACCCGGGCTGGTAGAAACCTGCACGAAATACAAAGGAAAAGAAAGAACATCCGATAATTTTGTTCCTCAGGGGCTGTGCAGCACAGGGAAATACATTCTGGTGACAGCCTATGACGCAGGAAAGAAGAACCATTCTGCTATATACGTAATAGACAAAGACAATCAGGAACTTGTGTCGACGCTTACGCTGCCTAACAGTTACCACGTGGGCGGAATCGCCTTTGACGGAGTCAATATATGGCTGACAGGCGATACCTCTGACAAATACAAAGGGAATCCTTTTGTGCAGTATATTACAAAAGAGAACTTCAATAACATGATCGAGGAACCTCTTCATGAGATCAGGAAAAAGGAGATGTCTGAGTTTATATACATCAAGAACAAACCTTCTTTCCTCGAATGCGACAACGGACTTCTCTGGGTCGGCACATATATAGGCCGTCGAGATACAAAGGAAGCCTATATGAACGGATACAGGATCATGACAGATGATTCCGGTAATATCAAACTCAACACTATGATCTATTCAGTCATTACCGGTCTGGATTCCAGTGCGCAGGGAGCAGATATTTTCGGAAAATATCTGTATGTATCCAGTTCATATAAAGGAACTGCAGCAGGCGTAAAATCTTCATTCATCACAAAATACGAGATCAGTCCCGTAAAAGACGGAAAACCTGTACTGAAAGTCAGCGAAAGAGAGGTATCACGTATAGAAGTGCCTAAAATGAATGAAGAGATCCTTGTAGACAGTCAGTACATATATATCAATTTTGAATCCGGTTCCAAAGCCTGGAAGCGCGCAGTTATCAATACTGACAGGATACTTCCGGTCAAAAGATCTCTGTGGGGGTGATTGCATTGAAGAAAAAAGTATTATATATACTCGCAGCAATACTTGTATTAGCATTGGTCTACGCATATGATACGATGCGGCATGATCCCAATTTCATATTGAAACATTCTTCGGCTGAGCTGAAGCTGGATACCGGCAAAGAAGTAACATACCGGTTTGATCGGAAATTCCCTTCATCAAGAACTAAGGCGCCGGTGTTCTTTTTCAAGCCGTCAGAAAGTGCTTCCTATACCTTTACAGTATCTGATATCGACGCAAACGAGAATGATGCTGTCCTGGTAATCAATGTAATGGATAAAAATATGTCCGACTATATGCAGTTCGAAGCAGCAGTAAACTCTGAGGGCGCGGTAACAAATGATGAAAATGCAGATAATTCCGGCAGTTTTTCAGGATCTGTTTTACTGACCAGAAATAAACCATATTTTATAGCTTTCGATGTATCACCGGAAGCTGAGGATGTCGACAATTTCAGAGGCTCATTCAAGATCATCGTTACAAAAACACCTGAGGAGGAAAAGCAGGAGCCGGAATTAACGACTGAAGAGCCGGCTGTGGTTACGGTAAACAGAAACGAACAGGAAGCTGTGCTCTTCAGACCGCAGGAAGAGGGCTACTACAGGTTTGCATCAGAGCTTGTTTCTTCATCCGCGGGTTCTTCAGATGTAGTTTCTGTGATTTCATCTGACGGTTTTACAGCCAAAACATATGACGGGATCTGTTACCTGCTTTCGGATACTGATTATCATGTAAGAGTCAGCGTCGATGAGATCAAAGGCAAAAAAGCTGATGTCAGGGTGAGCTGCGCCAGTATAGCTACATATACTTCAGATGCGCTTTCTGACATCGAAATAAACGAGGAAGCACTGATAGAACTGAAGACAAATGAATCATATCCTCTTGTGATCTATACTGTTTCAGATGGAGATACGAGAGGAGAAGTCGTTGATTCTGACGGATATCCTGTAGGAAATGACGATAATTCAGGCACAGAACTCAGCGGAAGAGAAGGGGATTACGCTATCGTTCTCAATACTGAGAAGGGCAAAAAGTATTACCTGTACACCGGCGGAGAATTCAATCAATGTACTATAAAGTTCGCTGTTTATACAGGTGACGGGACCACGCTTACAGCTGATGACATTATGCCTGTCACAGAACCGGAGGAAGCTGTGCAGTCCGAAGAAGGAGAACCGGATCCTGAAGAAACGGAAGCTGAGGAGAATGCGGAAAACGGAGAGCAGATGAGCGAGGAAGATACATCTGCTGAACAGTAATCCATTGATTTACAAGGTGTACGCCGATAGTGTATTATTTTAAAGTAACTCACTGATTGTTTACCGATAATTTTTATATGAAGCAGCAGAATATCAAACCACAGAATAACAAAAAACCATCAAAAAATACCAGAGCAGGTGCAGTTTTAGAGCGCGATATATTATTTACGATCATATCGATGCTTGTATTTGCATTGGTAGGAGGGAAGGCAGATCCTTTCTATAT
>CACZPD010000223.1 GCA_902782955.1 uncultured Erysipelotrichaceae bacterium | reverse complement strand
ATACCTTCACTTCATAGCGGATATCTATGATACACCCTCAGAGGGAAGAGGCGATTTTATCGAGAATTATGCGAAACGGTTCGGGATATATGATGCGCTTAACAGTCAGATTCTTTCCTACTCACACGGCATGCGCCAGAAGATCATGATCATGGGGGCCCTGATCCACGACCCTTCGGTCTGGATACTGGACGAACCTCTGACCGGCCTTGATCCGCAGTCGGCATTTGAATTGAAAAAAATGATGCGTGAGCACGCCGAAAAGGGGAAGTCTGTCTTCTTTTCCACACATGTGCTGGAAGTGGCGGAAAAACTGTGTGATGAGATCTGCATTATAAAAAGCGGAGAGCTGCTGTATACGGGTACTCTCGATAACCTGAGAGAAACACATAAGAAAGAAGCATCTTTGGAAAATATTTTTCTTGAGTTGACAGATGTAACGGAGTGAAAGGAGTAAAAATGAAGAATATTGATTACAGCCAGATTGTGATCATTGCTGTGGGAATTTACTGTCTCTACAGGGGGTTTATGGTTCTCGTTTCCGGAAAGCTTACCGAAAAAGAGGAAGCAAGACTTCGTGATTTTTCGGCGAATGGAGTAAAAAGATATAAGATGCTCAACGCAGTCACGAATCTCATCGGCGGAGCGCTCTCAATAGGCATTGCCGTGATCAGGATGTTTAATCTGGTCGACCGGGACATTTTCAGAATAGTCGTTCTGGTGATAATTGTGGTTTTGCTTCTGGTTTATTTCCTGGTCTGGAAGTCCTGTAAGAATATGAAGTGATGATGGGTGAACATACAGCTTTCAGGTTTTCAAAAGTAAAAAAGCTGATAACAGTTCTCAGAAAATGCAATGGGAAATCCGTCATCAGTGACGACGGCAGCGGCCTGATATCGCCCCGGGCGGCAAAAGCCCTGTTATACATCGGAATTGTTGCTGTGGCGGCAGCGATATTTGCAGGCGCATATTTTGTGCAGCCGGAGCTCGGAGACTTTATCAGTGCCCGGAGTCTGGCACAGATGCTTATGATGGCCATGCTGATCATGAGCTTCATTGTTGCGTTCAAAGACACCGTGAACGTTCTGTTTATGACCGATGACCTCGAACTGCTCCTGCCGATGCCTTTTTCCGCAGGTCAGATCGTGATGGCTAAGCTTGCTGTCGTCAGCGTATTTCCGGTCATCATCAGTGTCATCGTCCTGAATGGGATCTGCCTTGGATACGGTATACGTGAAGGTGTCGGCGCGACGTATGTGATCGGGATCGTGATTTCCGGCGTACTGCTTCCTGTCACGGGAATATCTGCGGCGGCGCTGCTGATCGTGGTCCTGTTCCGTTTATTCGGCTTTATCCGCAATCGTGATATTACAGTGGCGGCGGGAGGAATATTTACTTTCGGGTTATCCATCGCCTATATGTTTATCAGTAACGGATTGAGAGAGGAAAACAACGGCGGGACAGCAGCGGCACTCAGTCTTATGAACTCTGTTTCATCAGCATTTCCCAATATTACTTTCATGAACAGGTTCATGTTTGAGGGAAGTATATCAGGACTCCTGATCAGCCTTGCGTTTCCGATCGCGCTGATCGCGCTGACGGCATTTGCCGTCAGGGCTTTCTATTTTGACACCGCGCTTTCAATGAGGAGCACAGGTGCCGGAAAAAAGGCTGTTTCCAGGGCCATGCTTCAAGACACGAAAAAGTTTTCTGCAGTCAAGGCCCTGACAGCGTATGAATCAAAGAGTGCGCGAAGAAATCCCGCCTATTTGATTTATGGATTCGTAATGAGCTTTTTATGGCCGGCCTTTTTTGCGATACCGCTTATCCTGGGAAACAACAGCTTCTTTGACCACGTGCAGGTCCCGCTCGGAACCATACAGGCTCTGCTTGCTTTTATGTCTCTTTCGGCGGCAGCATCCTGCTTTGCCTGTGGGTTCAACATTCTTCCCGGGACTGCGTTTTCACGGGAAGGCGGCAGCTTCAGCGCGCTCCGATCCCTGCCAGTTGACTATAAGGACTATTACCGGAGCAAACGTAACTTTACCTTGCGGGTATGTGTATGCGGAAGTGTCCCTTATGTGATTGCCGCAGGGATTGTCTTTCTCGCGGCCGGATGGATCCCATTCAAATGCGGGTGGGTGATTCCGGTATCCGCATGTGTCTGTTTCTTTCTGGATGTGATCTTTATCAATCTGCTGCTTTATAAGAATTCCATAAAACCGCAGCTGAACTGGGACAGTGAGACTGAGCTCTCCAGAAAACTGGGTGTGATCAACCTGATCCTTATCGCAGCAGGCGTTGTCTTGCTTGGCGTCTTCATAATTGCCCTGGTGATCGGGGCGCTGCTCAGCGCTTCCCCGGCTGCCGGAATGATCGTGATCGTCTGTGCGGCAGTCGGCCTTGCTGCTTTTGTTCTGGCTCTCGTGATGAATCAGTTTGCGGCAGCGGCTGCAGCGAAAAATCTCATGAAGCTTGAGTGATACAGCGTTTCATCGAAACGTATTGTTGCTGCATTCGCAAAAGGACTATGTGTACAAGTACGGTAAAGAGGAGGAGAACAGAATGTTTGATAACTTTTTGATTGTCCCGGATTCGCTGAAAAATGACCTGGATGCGAGCGGGAAGGTCACGGGATTTCAGTTTGCCGTCCGCATCGCGGATTACCGGGGCTGTTTCCTGTCCCTGCACAACGGCTATTATATCGACTGTGACGGTGTGAATTATCCCCGGGAAATGCAGAGCTTTGAGATCAACGGAAAACCGCCCAGAAGCTTTGAAGAGCTGAAGAGCTGCTGCTGGGAGCACTGGAACTATGACGACGCCGGGATCGTACACGTGAAAAAAGAAGGTGGTCTCGCACCGGGAAAACACACGATCGGCCTGCAGCAGAGCATTCTGGCTCAATACGGCTATATGCCCTGGGACGAAGAGTGGGTGAAAAATCCGCCGGTCCCGGGCAGCGGCCAGGGCGCGGGAAAGACGGAGACCATCAGCATGTTTGAAATGACACTGGAAGAAGGAGGTGCTGCATAATGTCGATCAAAAGAGGCGTATCCCTTTACAGCTATCAGCAGACTCAGTTTTTCGGGAAAATGGACTGGAAAGCCCAGATCCGGGAAGTCCGGGAAGGCCTGGGCACCGACGGCATAGAGATCATCAACCAGCAGCTGATTCGCGACTATCCGTTTCCTTCTCAGGAGTTCCTGTATGACTGGCGCAGCTATATGGCCCGCTATGACATGACGGCTGTGACTATGGATGTCTATCTTGACGTCCACCAGTTCCGGGACCATGTTATGACGCACCGGGAAGCTGCGGAACATCTGAAAAATGACATCCGCCTTGCGGCAAAGATGGGATTTAAAAACATACGTACACTTGTGCTTGTGCCGATCGACGTGATTGAGATGGCCCTTCCCACAGCTGAAAAATATGACGTCCGCATCGGCAAGGAGATCCACGCACCGTGGCCGATCAAGCCCGGCGGACACCGTGAAAAAGCCACCAAAGGCATGGCCGCAGGAATCAACTTCAATGCTGTGGAAGAGATACTGGATCTTCGCGAAAAGACTAAGAGTCCCTATATTGGACTGGTTCCTGATTTCGGCATCTTCCAGTTCGCACCGTCCCAGGTTGCCATTGACTACATCCGCCGCCACACGGCAAATCAGGACGCGGTGGATTTCATTCTGGAAAATGCGGCGAACTATGGCCACGATGAGCTGATCGATGTCGTGGACGAAAAATTCCCCGGACATGGAATTCCGATCAACAACATCGACCGCCTGGCTCTTCATGAGCCATGCTGCAAGCCTGAAGATATCAAGGAGATTATCCCGTATATCGTCAGTATCCACGGAAAGTTCTACAACATGACGGAGATCGAAGGCCGGCCCGGACACTATGAGGATAAGTGCATCGATTATGCGACGCCCATGAAGTATCTGATCGAGGGGGGCTTTGACGGCTATATTGACTCCGAATTTGAAGGACAGCGGGATCAGCAGGATATGGGTATCGAAGGACTGGTTGACGAAGTCGAGCAGGTCCGCCGGCACCATGAGATGCTGAAACGCCTTTCAGGTGAAGTAAAGTAAACAAACGTTATCTGCCATAACAGCGATTGAAGGATTCATAATTTGAAAAAGGGTCGACGCATTCTCGTGATTTTAGTCATGAGAATGCGTCGACCTTTTATTACCGATTTTATTTATTTTCAAAAACAGTAAGAACTGACGTTATTTGTTTAAACATTCATTTTGATCCGGGATCTTGCAGGTACTGTACTTCCACAGCTTCAGACGTGATAAACAGACCCATTGAGCCGAGCCTGTATTTTACAAGTTTTTTATATGCGGATATTTGGGAAAAACAGCTGTTGAAAGTTCTATTAT
>CACZPD010000222.1 GCA_902782955.1 uncultured Erysipelotrichaceae bacterium | reverse complement strand
GTTTTATCTCCGGAGGAAGCATCAATGGAATCACCTGAAAAAAATAATCCAGATTCGTATGTGAAGGAGCTCTGCCCCGAAACATTTATATTCCCGGTCGTATTTCTGGGAATTTTTGCTTTATTTGTCAGCCGTATGGGTCTGGCAAATGCTTTGAACACGATCATGAATACGGCTTACAGCCTGCTGATCGATACGGTACTGTATATTACAGCTGTCTGCGTCATTATGGGCGCGGTATCTTCATTGCTTTCAGAGTTTGGTTTTGTTTCACTGGCCAACTATGCCCTCCAGCCTCTGATGAAGCCGGTCTTCGGACTGCCGGGAGCTGCTGCCCTGGGTGTGGTAACAACATTTTTGTCGGACAATCCGGCTATCCTGACTTTGACGGAAGACAAACGGTTCCGGCATTTTTTCAGAAAGTATCAGTTTCCTGCCCTGACAAATTTAGGTACTGCTTTCGGTATGGGACTGATCGTATGTACATATATGTATTCTCTTTCCCCGTCCATGGGGACTTCACTCGGCACAGCGGTCTTGGTAGGTCTGGGCGGGGCGGTTGCCGGCAGTATTGTCAGCACGCGCCTGATGCTTGTTTTCACAAGAAAGTATTTCGGCCGGGAAGCTGAGGATACCTATGACAGGGAGGAAGACGGCACTGTACCGGCAGGTATGCGGGTGATCCGCAGCGGCGGTATCGGAAGCCGTATGATGGCTTCTGTCCTGGACGGCGGGAAGAGCGGTGTCAAAATGGGCATCAGCATCATTCCGGGTGTATTGATCATCTGCACCATTGTCATGATGCTGATCAACGGGCCGTCCCCGGAAGGTTATACAGGTGCGGCATATGAGGGCATCCGTCTTCTGCCGGAACTGGCCTCCCGCATCGACTTTATCCTGAAACCGATGTTCGGGTTCTCCTGCCCGGAAGCGATCGGTGTGCCGGTCACAGCACTAGGCGCAGCCGGTGCCGCCCTCAGCATGACAGCGAATCTGGTGAAGAAAGGTCTGCTGCAGCCCGGTGATATCGCTGTTTTTACAGCGATGTGCATGTGCTGGAGCGGATACCTCAGCACGCATGCATCCATGATGGATTCCCTTGACTGCAAGCCGCTGATCGGCAAGGCGATTCTCAGTCATACCATCGGCGGGATCTGTGCAGGCATAGCGGCACACTGGCTGTTCATGCTGTTCTGAAGCGGAAGAATATAAAATAGGTTTGCTTTCAGACCTGTTTTTTTAATATGATTCTTTATAAGGGAAGATATACGGATGAAAGACAGTATTCTGAAACAATGTCCGCTGTTTGCGGGACTGAATCAAAAGGAAACAGAAGAAACGCTGCAGTTCTTTCACGCGGTCAGAAAGACATATCAGAAGGGTGAACTGCTGAACAGGCCGGGTGAACCGGTGCGTCATTTCGGATTACTGCTGTCAGGCAATATCCATGTTTCCATGGATGATTTTGACGGCAACCGGCTCCTGATGGCCAATGTCATGCCGGGGAATACGTTTGCGGAGTCACTGTGCTACCTGGGCAGGGAAACACAGATCATGATCCATAGCGTAAAGGATTCCGAAGTGCTTTTGATGGATACGGAGTCTCTGAAACATCCGCCCCTGAAGCCTTCCGACGCGGATACCCGTATTGCCCAGCGGTTTATCAGTATGCTGGCGGAACGGACGCTGGTGCTCAATGACAGGATCCAGACCTTAAGCAAACTGACCATACGGCAGAAGGTGATCACCCTGCTTTCCCAGCACATGAGTGAAGGAAGCCAGGTAGTGGAGCTGCCGTTTGACAGGGAGGCTATGGCGGTGTACCTCGGGGTCAACCAGAGCGCACTGTCACGGGAACTCGGACGTATGCAGGAAGAAGGCATGATCCGCTTCCGGAACAACAAGTTTGAAATCTTATAGTACGTTGCATTTGCAATGTACTTCTTTTTTTACGGGCTGTATGATGGAGTGGCTCCAAAAGAAAAGAGGTAACTATGAGAAAGATTGGAAAACTGCTCACTGCAGCGGTTATGTGTGTATCCTTATTTGCCGGATGCGCGAAAAAGGAAGCAGCAGTAACTGACACGACCGATATCAACATCGGCGTATTGAAAGGCCCGACAGGCATGGGCGCCGTACAGCTGATGAAGGAATCGGAAGACGGCGTGTATGCGAACTACCATTTCACACTGACGCCGGAAGTATCCGATATCGTAGCCCGTCTGAGCAACGGCGACCTGGATATCGGCGCGTTGCCGACCAATGTGGCTGCGAACTTATACAACAAGACGAACGGGGAAGTGCAGATCATTGCGGTCAACTGCCTCAGCGTATCCTACATTCTGGAAAACGGCGATACCGTTCATTCCATCCAGGATCTGAAGGGAAAGACACTGTACTGCAACGGCCAGGGCAGCAACCCTGAATACATCATCAACTATGTTCTCAGACAGAACGGTCTGGAACCGGGTGTGGATGTGGATGTGCAGTTCCGTGATGCCAGCGCGATCTCCGCGGATATGATCCAGGGAAAGATCGATTTATGTATGCTGCCAGTACCGGCTGTCACAACGATCATGATGAAGAATCCGGATGTACGCAATGCGATCGATGTAGGCGCTGCGTACAAGGATGTGACCACAGACGGAAGCTATGTTTCCATGGGCTGCCTGGCCGCAAGGACAAAGTTCATCGAAGAACATCCGGAAGCTGTTGACGCATTCCTGAAAAACTATGAAAAAGGTATCGATACTGTACTGAAAGATCAGGACGGCGCTGCTGAACTGATCGCGCAGTATGAGATCACAGGCAGTGCTGAGATCGCGAAGAAGGCGATCCCGGATGCGGCGATCGTATGCATCTACGGCAAGGATCTGAGACCGGCTATCGAAGGCTTCTTCCAGGTTCTCTATGATGCGGATCCGGCATCTGTCGGCGGAAAGATGCCTGGGGACGATTTCTACTATGTCCCGAAGACAAACTAAAATATGGATTAAATTACTGGTGCTGCTGTTCTGGCTCGGAGTCTGGACAGCAGCTTCATTAGCTGTGCATCAGGAACTGCTGATCCCTTCACCGCTCTCTGTATGGAGACATCTGACCGCCATCGTACAGGGCGGTGACTTCCTGCGGATCGTCAGCACTTCTCTTCTGAGAGTCCTGAGCGGTTTTGTGTGCGGCTGTTTTTTTGGTGTAGTGCTGGCTGTATTATGCAGCCTGTCATCTATCCTCGATGAGCTGCTGTATCCGGCTGTCCGCACAGCCAGTGCGGTACCGGTCACCAGCTTCATCATCCTGGTCATGCTGTGGATCCCGTATACCTATGTGCCTGTCTTTATTTCCGCGCTGCTTGTAACGCCTGTCGTATTCGGCAATGTGCGTACGGGCATCATGGAAACGGATCCGCATCTTCTGGAAGTGGCGCAGATGTACCGCTTCGGAAAATGGAAAACACTGCGCTATGTGTATATTCCTTCCGTCATGCCGTATTTCCGTTCCGGCGCGCTGACCGCCCTCGGTCTTGCGTGGAAGGCAGGCATCGCCTCGGAAGTGCTTGCGCTTCCGAAGAACGCAATCGGCAGCGGGATGTACTATTCCAAGCTGTATCTGGAAACGGCGGACCTGTTTGCCTGGACACTGGTAGTTGTGATCTTCAGCTTCATTTTTGAAAAGATCATGCATGTGTTCATGCCGGTCAAAAAGAAACCGGAGGAGGCAAAATGAAAGTACAGGATCTGTGTGTCAGATACGGGGACAAGATCGTCCTCGATCATTTCTCGGCAGAATTTGATACAGGCATCACGCTTCTGACGGGACCGAGCGGTTTCGGAAAGACGACCCTCCTGCATACGATCGCGGGACTGGTCGTACCGGAATCCGGAACGATCACGGGCAAGCCGGAAAAGACAGCGCTGATGTTCCAGGAAGACCGTCTGTTTCCCTGGCTGAATGCCCTGCAGAATATCATGATCGTCTGTGATGATGAGGAAAGGGCACGTTATTACCTGAAAGCAGTGGAACTGGAAAAGGAAGCGCAGACCATGCCGGAGGCATTGTCCGGCGGTATGCGCAGACGTATATCCTTTGCCAGGGCACTTGCATATGACGCGGATCTGCTTCTGCTGGATGAACCGTTCAAGGGAATGGATCTTCCGTTGATCCGCAGACTTGCGCCGCTGGTGCAGGATCTGAATATACCTGTTATATTGTCAAGTCATTCGCCGGAGGAACAGTCCATTATCGGCGGGAAAATATTGGAGATGAACAAACTGTGATCAAGATAGCAATTTACGGAAAAGGCGGTATCGGGAAGTCTACGACCGCATCCAATCTGAGTGCTGCGCTCAGTGAAATGGGTTATACCGTCATGCAGGTGGGATGCGATCCGAAAGCGGATTCCACCGGTGCATTATGCGGCGGAAAGAAGATCACCACCGTACTGGATGCCCTGCGTGAAAAAGGCAATAACGTAACGCTGGAGGATATCGTGACCATCGGGGAAGGCGGCGTCATCTGCATTGAAGCAGGCGGACCGACACCCGGTGTCGGATGTGCGGGCAGGGGCATTATTACCGCTTTTGAAAAGATGGAAAAGCTCGGCGCGTTTGAAACTTATCATCCGGATATCGTGATCTATGACGTTCTGGGTGATGTCGTATGCGGGGGCTTTGCGATGCCGATCCGGAACGGGTACGCGCGCAATGTTTTCGTTGTGACATCGGGCGAAAAGATGTCCATGTACGCAGCCGGCAATATTGCCCTTGCGGTGGATAATTTCAAGGCACGGGGCTATGCGCGTCTGAGGGGCGTGCTGCTCAACTGCAGGAATGTGGAGAACGAGGAAGCCCTGGTGCGGAAATTCGCAGATGATATCGAAAGCAGTGTGATCTCTGTGATCCCGCGGAACGGGATCGTCCAGGAAGCGGAAGAGGCGGGAAGGACCGTCGTCAGCGCGTTCCCGGACAGTGAGATGGCAGCGGTTTACCGCAGTCTGGCAAAGAAGATCCTGGAGGCCTGCGAAGATGATAACGGATAAGACCGGCGGACTGCCCAGGTTCTGTCATCCGTATCATGGCGGCTGGGATGTGGCGAGGATCGCCCTGGATATTCCGGAGAGCAGGATCCTTTTCGTCTGTCCGGTATCCTGTGCCCGGATCATCTGTTTGAATTCCATCAAATACGGATACAATGACCGGATCGATGTTCTTGCGCTGAGTGAAGAGGATATCGTATCCGGCAGTTATGAGGAAAAGACCGTCGAAGCGGCCTGCGAAGTGCTGGAACATCTGGATCCGAAGCCGAAGGCGCTGATCCTGTATGTCAGCTGTATCGATGCGATGCTGGGAAATGATCATTCATTCCAGACAGAAGAAGTTATGAACCGGTATCCGGACGTGAACTGCTTTGTGCTGAAGATGTGCCCGATCGCCAGATTCAGCGGGGACCTGCCAATGGTAGCCCTCCAGCATGATATGTATGCGGCACTTCCTGAAGAGAAGGTACCGCAGGAGAAGGTCGTTTCCTTCATCGGGACCAATATCGCGTTTGATCCGGCCTGCGAGATCGTGCAGATGCTGGAAAACAGCGGCTATGAAGCGCTGCATATACAGGCTGCGGATAACTATGAAGATTTTCTGAAAGTACGTGCTTCCGCATTGAATCTGTGCATGATGCCATTCGGGCTGACAGCCGCAAAGATGCTGGAAGAGCGGTATGGTACACCGTATCTGCCGTACTTCGCGAAGTATGATTTCGGGGAGATCCGCAAGACCATGACGCAGATCGCGGAGAAACTGGAAATACCGGTTCCTGATCTGGATGCCATGGAAGCGGAAACGAGAAGAGTACTGCGGGAGTGCGCGGACCATATCGGTTCCTGTGAACTGGTCATCGATTCCACAGCGGCGCTGTTTCCGGATATCCTGCGCAGTACCCTGCAGGAATGCGGATTCCATGTAAAGGGTGTCTATGCGGACGATATCGAGCGGAAGGCACCGGATACGGACAGCGGCTTTATCGGCATGCCGATGAAGCGGAAGTATGAAGCAGATACAGATGTGATCGCCCTCGGGCTTGTGGCTTCTTCCTTTGAAGGCGCGTCAAGGACGATCAAGGTATTTTATGACAACGGTGAATGGGGTTATTACGGCCTCAGGAAACTGGCGGAAAGGATCCGCGCGGCATATGATCATCCGGTCACCGCGGCAGAGATCCGGAAAGGGGAAGTCAGATGAAAGACCTGTATACCATCCTGCCTCCTCTGGCACCGGATTACGGCGGCGCGTGTGAAGTGATGTATGAGCTGGGCGGACTGGTCCTGATCCATGACGCGACCGGCTGTACGGTCAACTATGTGACATTTGATGAACCGCGCTGGTATGAGAAAGCTTCCATGGTCTACTGCAGCGGTCTGACGGAGATCGACGCGGTCATGGGAAATGATGATGTTCTGATCGACAAAGCTTTGAAGGCAGCGGATCTTCTGCATCCGGCATTCATTGCCTATGTCGGAAGCTCTGTACCGATGATCGTCGGCACGGACTTTGCGGGCATCGCGAAGGAAACGGAAGAAAGAAGCGGAATACCGGCGTTCGGGTTTGACTGCAGCGGGATCCGTTCCTATACAGAAGGCGCTTCCGATGTGCTGGAAGCCCTGGTAAGACGGTTCTGCGGGGAAAAGACGGAAAGCAAGGGAACACTGGTCCTGGGTTTACTGCCGATGGATGACAACAGTACAGAGGAAAGTGAAAAAGTCAGGGAGATGTTCCCTGACCTGCGTGCTTCCCTGAGCTTCCGGTGCTCACTGGATGATTTCCGTGACGCGCAGAACGCGGAGAAGATCGTTGTCGTATCCGCTTCCGGCATGAAAGCAGCTTTGTATCTCCATGAAACATACGGAATACCGTATACGGTCGGACTGCCGCTTGCGCCATGTACAAAGGAACATGGCTCCGTCCTGGTCATCGGCGAGGATGTACGGGCATACAGTCTGGCAAAAGCACTGGGCAATGCGGCATCCCTGGATGTCTTTTCCAAAGAGGGATTTGCGGATCATCACACAATTGATGAGGAAGAAATCGAGGAGATCTGTTCACGGTATGACAATGTGATCGCGGACCCGTGTTTCAGACCGATGGTAAAAGGAAACTTTATTCCTATGCCTTCCATCAGTGTTTCCGGCGGTATCTTCAAAACAGAACTGCCGGCAACGGACGTGGAAGCGATCGCGGAAAGGCTGATCTGACGACATATATGAACAAAAGAAAAATCACAGCCTGCGCTGTACTGACAGCTGTATTGTGCACAGGGTGCAGCCGGGACAAAACAATATCCTGCAATGGCCCTGTCACGGCAGAAAATGTGACGCAGGTCTCCGCGCTTCTGCGCGAAGCAGGACTTTCCCATACGGAAGAATTTGAGGAATGGGTAAAGGATACAGATGAAGCAGAAACCGAAGGCTTTTCCGGTGCGGACTGCCGGATGACCGTCTTCCTGCTGGCAGGGGATCAGATTGCATATGACAGTACGGAAGAAACCTATGACGGTGACATCCTGATGTTTGATCTGGATGCGATCGAAAACGATCCTGCGTTCAGTGTTCTGAAAGAGCGGGAAGACCTGTTCACCACGCTGTTCGGCGAGATGCCGGTTCCGGAAAGCGGATATCAGGAAGCACTCCCGGACAGATGGAAACAGCACGGGATCCGGTTTGAGAATGACAGGTGTTCCGTGATCAGTATCGTATTCCAGGCATATGAAGAGGAAAAAGTCTTTGTCGGTCATACCGGCATCCTGATCGACTGCAGGGATAAAAATAATATCCCCTCGGATTATGTATTCGTGGAAAAGATCTCTTTTACGGATCCGTTTATCATCACACCGGTCAGGGATGAAAATGAATTGATATCGATCCTGTCGGAACGGCCGGACTACACGGTAGAGGAAGGAGAATATCCTCCGCAGGTATACCGGAATGATATATGGATCGGAGAACTAAAATAATACCGCAGAACGGTATTATTTTTGCTTTATCCTTCTTTGACCAGATATTTGACCGGCACTTCCTTTGTCAGCCAGACACCGTTGACGGAGCGGTAAAACACAAAGCCGTCACGGAACATCTGCCCGCTCAGCACAGTGTAGATCACCGGCCTGCCATGCCGCATGCCGACCGTACGGGCGGTGGTATAATCAGGAGACAGATGGACATAGAGCCGGGAGCGGGGAAGCAGACCCTGCTGATCGATGGAAGCAGTAAACTTCTCCCCGGTGCCGTGGTAAAGGACTTCCGGCGGTTCCTGTGCCTTCAGTTCCACATCCACCGCGATGGAATGTCCCTGGTTGGCACGGATCTTTGTGTGGTCTTCGTTGAATGAATATCTCTGCTTCGCATCTTCCGCGACGATGGTCTCGAGCAGGTCCATGTCCAGGGGATGCGTTTTGTTTACGCCCGCGATCAGTTCCCGGACATCTGCCCATCCGTGTTCATCAAGTTCGATCCCGATGGTTTCCGGTTTGTGCCGGAGAATGAGTGATATGTATTTGCTTGTGTTTGTATTTGACATAGTTTTATTCCTTGATTGCTTTTAAATGACTGTCCGGTGCCAGCATGATATCCCATGACAGTACAGCGCCGTTCATCCCGGAGTCCCTGAATGTCTGCAGGGATTCTGTTATGTACACCGGATCCGTCCGGGCGATATCTTCCCGGTAATTGATCTCCAGCCCGGGATACAGGTCGCATGGGAGATCTACCAGTTCCTTTAACTGACTGTGAAGGAATGCCTGATCTGTCACGATATCCGGATAGCCGGAGGCTTCCGGTATATTTTCCTTCAGGAGTCTGTACTCATAGCCGATGCCTGCAGGCGCTTCTGTTTTCCGGTACATCATGGGCTTGATGAAATCCGCTTCCTTTGAAATGGCTGAATAATTCTGTCCGGTGAACCGGCTCATGAGCGGGGCGTAGAGATCCAGTCCGACCTGCATATCCCGGTCTTTGAAATACCGGCAGAGCTTCTGTACCTGTCCGGCGATGATCTCTGCTTTGATGTCAAAGAACTGTTCTGTCAGTTCATTTTCAAAGCGGAAGCCGGTTCCGGGTGTGTAGCCTGCCGCGTCAAACAGATGATCTTTCTGTTCCGTATAAGCGTTCTGAAGCTGCGAAAGATCCAGTCCTCTTTCCGCATAGATCTTCTTGCACCGGGGACAGCCGCAGCTGAGCACGCCCTCTGTGCCGGCAACGAAAGACTGGGTGCGGATCTTGTCCAGGAATACCCCGTCAAAACCGCAGTCACGGAAATGGTTTTCATATATACGGATCACATTCTCAATGTTCGCATCATCTGAAGGGCAGTAAAAAGCGAAGTTTTCGCCTTCCTGCAGGGCAAGATTCCCGATCGGCTTTTCAAACAGGTCCAGGGCATCCGATGCGGGTTCCAGTTCCCCGGTCTCGGAAAAGACCGGCAGCCAGAGCAGTGCATCGATGCCTTTCGCAGATAAATACGGTATCAGTTCTTTGTATAAGTCCGTGTTCAGATTCCAGCCAAGGATGACTTTTCTGACCGGCAGAAAGGAAGTGACAGCTTCCAGACGTTCTTTGATTTCCCCGGCTGTATAGTTCCGGTTATGCCAGCCGCCGGTAAAGATCTGTACGATGTACTCCATAATGGCACCTCTCTGTTATCCATTATAGCAATACCTGCAATTCGTTTCTTTCAAATGCGCTTCGAAGGCATACAATGATAGTGTGTGTATCCGGAAATGAGGTGGATCATATGAAAAAGGAGAAGACAGTAATTCTGGACCGTGCCGGTGTTGATGAGGCTTCTGAAACCGTCAGTCAGTGGCTGGAGGAAGCAGGGACAGGGCACAGGGATATCACCCGCATCCGGCTGATCCTGGAAGAGATGCTGGTGAATATCTGTGAACACGGACAGGGAAAGACCAGTGCCCGGCTGTCTTTTTCGCGCCGGTCCGGCGCTGAGCGGCTGCGCATCAGTTACGGCGGTGACCGGTTTGATCCGAGAAAGCCGGCAGACAACGGGATGGAGGAATATACCGCTTCCCTGATGACCCGTATCGGCATATTGCCGGTATGGCGCTGGCGCTTTGGTCAGAATGAACTGATCGTTCCGGTGGCCGCTCCGAAAAAAAAGGCCGAGCTGTTCATGCTGGGATGTATCCTGGTAGCTGTTGTTGTCGGTCTTTTGGGACAGTATATTCCGGAACCGGTCAGAAATACGGTAATGGATTACGGGCTGGTCTTTCTTTCCACAGGCTTTCTGCATATGCTGAATACGTTTATCGGCCTGATGATCTTTCTTACGGTGATCACGGGTATCTGCGGGATCGGCAGCGCCGCTGCTTTCGGAAAGGTAGGGCGTCAGATGATCATCCGGTTTATCGGCGGTACATTTATTGTCTGCGGGATCATCACCGCAGGCACGCGGATATTCTTTCCCCTTGCACAGCAGGCAGGCGGAGCCGGTTCCGGTTTTAAAGCGATCCTGGAAATGGTCTTCGGTATCCTGCCTTCCAATCCCGTCTCGCCTTTCCTCGAAGGAAATACACTGCAGATCGTATTTATGTCCGTCCTGATCGGCGTCGTCCTCCTGATCACGGGAAGCCAGACAGAGAATCTCAGAAATATCATATCGGAATGCCAGATCGTCATCATGCGCTGCGTGACAGCAGTATGCATGCTGCTGCCGCTGTATATCTTTTCTTCAGTCGTTATACAGCTGTGGACATCCGGTCCGTCAATGCTGATGCGCTTCTGGAAGCCGCTTGTTCTCTGTGTGCTGTTCTCCGCTGTCATTCTGATCGTGTATACAGGTTATGTATGCTGGAAGCTTAAAGTAAAACCATCGGTGCTCATTTCCAAGCTCATGCCGGATTTCATCATCGCCATATCCACATCTTCATCTTCCGCCGCTTTTGCTTCAGGTATGGAGATCAACGAGAAAAAACTGGGAATCGACCAGGCCTTTTCACGGATGGCATTTCCCATCGGCGGGATCATGTTTGCCGGCAGCTTTTCGATGCTGTATGTGATGACCGGTGCGTTCATTGCGGAATGTTACGGGGTCCATGCGGATATTGCGTGGTGGATCACCATGTGGATCGTATGTTCCCTGCTTTCGCTCGCTACACCGCCGGTTGCCGGAGGAAATATTTCCTGTCTTTCCGTCCTGTTTGCCCAGATGCATATACCCGCAGAAGGACTGGCACTTGCTGTCGCCCTGGGAATGTTTATGGATTTTATATGCACAGGAACCAGGATCCCGGCCCTGCATATGGAGCTGATCCTGCAGGCAGATCATCTGGATCTGATCGACCGTGAAATATTGCGAAAATGAAATATGTCATAACAAAAACAGCAGGCATGCCTGCTGTTTTGCTGTGCGTTTTCCCCGCGGCTTCAGATATCCTCGTGAATGAAGCAGACTTCCGCCGGTGAGGACTGGATCATGACGCTTTCCTGATGAAAGAATGCACAGAGATCCTTTGCGATCTCATGTACGGTCTCATCCGGTACATCCAGCATCATGAGGGTCAGTGTGTTTTCTTCCACATATCTGCCGTCTTCATGGAAATATCCGCCCTGGAGCTGGTTCATGGAAAAGGGGACATGATAGCTGCGGCATACGTTTTTCAGGATGGAAAT
>CACZPD010000221.1 GCA_902782955.1 uncultured Erysipelotrichaceae bacterium | reverse complement strand
TTTTTATGGGTTTGCGATTATATGGTCAGAATGGTATAATTGCAAACTGTCATTAAGGTTGTTTCCTGTCAGGAAAATATCATTCCGGGAGGATGGGTAAATGCAGCAGTATTTTTGTGAAGTCCCGCTGAAACCGGGCGAAGAATATATCATGACCAAAGCACAGGCGCATCATGCCGGTGATGTCCTTCATATGCATCAGGAAAAGGTCCGCCTCGTCAGTGAAGGAAAAGGCTATTTCGGTACCTGTTTCAGAAGGGGAAAGGAAATGGTCGTTTCCGTAGAGGAAGAAGATCCGTCGGTGCGTGAGCTGAACCGGAAAGTCATACTGGGTGTCGGCCTGATCCGGAAGGAGAAATTCGAATGGATCCTGCAGAAGGCAACAGAACTCGGCGCTGCGGAAATCATTCCTTTTGAATCTTCCCGCTGCATCGTCCATCCGAAAAAAGAAAAAGAAGACAAATTATATGCCCGCTGGCATGATATCGCAAAGAGCGCTGCCGAACAGTGCAAACGGGATATTATTCCGGAAATCGCGCCGATCACCCGCTTCAGGGATCTGGCGGATGTGTATGCAGATCTCAGGGCAGCGGCATATGAGAACGCCGGCAGTGAAGCAGACCGGCTGGGTGATATCCTCGCAGATCATCAGTCTGTACTGGTCCTGATCGGGCCGGAGGGCGGGTTTTCGGAAGAGGAGATGCAATTCCTGCAGGATAACCATTTTGCGTGCGTCACATTCGGGGCACGCATCCTCAGGGCGGAAACCGCTGCTCTGTACGCATGCGCAGTGATCAGCGAACACGATAAAAGGTAGAAACATGAAATTCGCAGTATACAATCTTGGCTGTAAAGTCAATGCATATGAATGTGAAGGCATAGCGTCCAGCATGGAAAAAAGAGGCTGGACACGTGTCGATTTTGAAGATGAGGCGGATGCCTATATTATTTTTACGTGTGCCGTAACCAATACAGCCGCGTCCAAAACAAGAAAATACATGCACCGCGCCAGACGGAGGAATGAAGACGCCGTTATATGCATGGCCGGCTGCTACGTACAGGCTGACGACGGCAGGCTGAATGATGCGGATATACTGGCAGGCACCGGATTCAAGGAAGAAATACCGGATCTGATCGATGCATTCCTGGAAAAACATGAAAAGATCGTCCGGATCAAAGACCTCAGAAATGTCTCTTTTGAAGCTGCCGGCCAGGATCATTTTGAACATCAGACAAGGGCATATCTCAAGATCCAGGATGGCTGCAACCAGTTCTGCACCTACTGCGTCATCCCGTTCCTGCGGGGAAGGGAGCGTTCCCTCGAGCCGGATCGGGTGATCGAAGAGGCAAAGAAACTAGCCGCGCATCATTCCGAGATCGTCCTGACAGGCATCCACACAGGACGCTACGGGCGGGAATTTCAGACACCGCTTTCAGAAATCATGCGGCGCATCATCCGGGAAGTGCCGGAACTGAAACGGCTGCGGATATCATCCATCGAGATCACGGAGATCACCGATGACCTGATCGATCTGCTGAAAAAAGAAGAAAAAGCTGCGCATCACCTGCATATCCCGCTGCAGTCAGGCAGTGATGCTGTCCTGAAACGGATGGGCAGACCATATACAACAGCGGAATATCTTGAAAAGATACGATATATCCGGGAAGAGATACCGGATGTTTCCATATCCTGCGACCTGATCGTCGGATTCCCGCAGGAAAGCGAAGAGGAATTCCGGGAGACGGTCTCCTTCCTGAAGGAATGTGAATTTTCATTCATCCATGTATTCCCGTACTCCTCAAGGGAAGGCACGAAAGCCGCGGCCATGGAAGGCCATATCCCGCCACAGGAGAAGAAAAGAAGGGCGGCAGTCTGCGGGAAGATCTCGAAGGAACTGCAGAAAGCCTGGACAGGGAAATGGTGCGGGAAAGAGGTTGCAGTTATTGCCGAGCAATATGATAATGGTTATACAAAAGGATACAGTTCGCAGTATGTTCCTGTCTGGATCAAAGGCCAGTATCCATCCGGCAGCCTGATCAAAGCCGAAGGAGAGAAGAGCAGGGACAGCGTACTGTTTGCGGAAGGAAAAACAGAATGAAACTCACGGAACTGTTTGAAAACGTACCTGATATCGAAGTGAAGTGTCTGACTGCCGACAGCAGGAAGAAAAGACCGGATTCGATCTTTTTCTGCGTCAAGGGCATGAAGTATGACGGACACAATTTTGTGGATGAAGCGATCGGCAACGGCGCGAAAGTCGTCGTGCACAGTGAACCCATTCCGAATATGAAGGATGATGTCACGTATATCCGTGTCAGGGATGTCATGACGGCATACAACAAAGTAGCCGACGCGTTCTATCATTACCCGAGCCATAAGCTCCTGATGGTCGGTGTGACGGGATCCTATGGAAAATCATCCGTCGCATGCATCATCCGTGATATCCTGAATGAATTCCAGCCGACCGGCTATATCGGGACAATGGATATCGAATACGGCAGCGTCAAGCTCCCGCCGGTCCCGGCATCCCCCGATATCGATGACCTGCACGGTATTCTCCGTGATATGGTCGATACCGGCATGAAGAGCAGCATCGTCGAAGTCTCTTCCATCGGCATTGAACAGAACCGCTATGACAGCATTGATTTCGATGTGGCGGTCTTTACGAATCTTTCCAGCGACCATCTGGATTATCATCTGACCGTAGCCAACTACATACAGGCGAAAAAGCGTCTGTTTGACGGGCTCAAACCGGAAGCGGTGGCAGTCGTGAACGCGGATGACCCGGTCAGCCGGCAGATGGTGCAGGACTGTCAGTGCAAGGTGATCACCTACGGCATCGACCGGGAGGCGGACTACCGGGCAGTCAGTTACCAGCTCCTCAAGGACAGGTCGCGCATGACGCTGTCGATCAGCGGCATGGAATATGAACTGGAGACGAACCTGATCGCCAAGTTCAATATCTATAATCTCCTGGCTGCGATCGCGGCACTGCATGTCAAGGGAATCCCGATCGAACAGATGAAGCCGTTTATCAATGATCTGCGTCAGATCGACGGACGTATGGAAAGGATCATTGACGGACAGCCGTTCAATATCCTTGTCGACCTGGCCAATTCCCCGGACGGGATCGAGCAGGTCTGCCAGTACGCTTCCGCGATCACGCCGAAAGGCAAGCGGATCATCGCGCTGACCGGCAGCTCCGGCAAAAAGGATGTTGTGAGAAGGCCGCTGATCGGCAAGATACTGGACAAATACTGCGACATGATCATCCTGACGGAAGATGATCCGGCATCGGAAGATCCGGCAGATATCGCAAGGGAGATCGCGGCAGGCATCCGTTCCACCAACTGCATTACTATCGAGGACCGTGAAAACGCGATCCGGCAGGCAATCGAACTGGCGGATATCAATGATACAGTCTTACTGCTGGGAAAAGGCAACAGCAGGACCATTTTCCGGAATTTCGGACCTGAAGAATATGAAGGAGACGATGTTCTGGTGCATAATATATTAAAGAAATATTATTTTACAAACGGAGATGAGGAGGTTTTATGAAAGACAGCAAATATATCGACCATACCGCGCTGAAACCGGATACGACCAGAGAACAGATCATTAAGCTCTGCAGGGAAGCGGCGGAACATGATTTCGCTTCCGTATGCGTCAATGCCTGCTGGCTGCCTGTTGTGAAGGAAGAACTGAAAGGAACGGATGTCAAGGCATGCACGGTCATCGGCTTCCCGCTCGGCGCGATGAGCGAAAAGGCGAAGGTATTCGAAGCGGCTGACGCGGTGAACAGCGGCGCTGACGAAGTGGACATGGTGATCAATGTCGGTATGCTGAAAGACAATAATGACGCGTATGTGATCCATGAGATCAAAGCCGTCAAGGAGGCAGTAGGCGATCATGTGCTGAAGGTGATCATTGAGACCGGTCTCCTGAATGATGAAGAAAAAGCAAGGGCATGCAAGGACGCCATGGCCGCAGGCGCGGATTTCGTCAAGACCTGCACAGGCTTCGGTACGGGAAGCGCGGCTGTGGAAGATATCCGCCTGATGAAGGCAACGGTCGGCGATGTGATGAAAGTCAAGGCTTCCGGCGGGATCCGTGACAGGGAGACATTTGAAAAGATGATCGCGGCCGGCGCGGACCGCATCGGCACCAGTTCCGGCGTCAAGCTTGTCGGCTGAAAAGCATAACAATTGTATTTTGCAGAAGCATGTATTATTTTAGGTACATGCTTTTATATATCGGAATAGTCGCAAATGTGATCCTGATCCTCGGTGCGATCGGCTGGAGCCTGCTCGGATACAACAATTCATTTCTGAACTGGGCGGTTGAATCCATGACAGCGAAAGCGACCGCTGCCGGCATGAAGGATGATATCCGGGGTGAGAGGATCTATGTAAAAAGAGAAAACAAGCGTCCGGTCAGGGTGAATCTTTACCGGGCACCGGAAGTGAACCAGCCGGTCATCTTTCTGGCGCACGGCGGGAATTTCTACGATCATGACGCGGATGACATCGATGATTTCTGCGCCGATCTGGCAGAAATGATGAACATGTCCGTCGTCTCCGTTTCCTATACCAAGGTGGATGTGCATGTCACAAGTTATCCGCAGGATGAGATCGGGGATGTGATCCGTTATTTCGCGGATCACGCCGGGATCTATGATATGGACATGGAGAACTATGCCATGATGGGGATCGAAGCAGGTGCATATCTGTCCCTGATCGCAGGTATTCATATGATCCAGAAAACGTATTTTTCAAAAGCCTATGTGTTCATCAACCCGTTCCTGGATTATGTGCCGATCAGCTTCGCCCAGGCGGGACTGCATCCGGAACCGGTGCTCCTGCTGTTTACGAATGAGGACAATGCCGAAAAGGCGGAAGAATACCGGGATGTGCTGGCAAGGGCAGATGTGTACGCGAGAATACACCGCCGGATCGATCCGGAGCACCCGCTGCGCTTCTTCGGGGAATCCTATAAACAGGAAAAGGAAGCCTATGAAGAACATCTCAGCTGGCTCAAAGAGAATCTTGACAGGATCCTGCGTTAATATTTGATTGCATTCATCAGTTCTTTCTGATAAGATAACAAAGCTTGCGAAAGGAAAGGGGGGTTGTGATATGGCAAGAATCATCGTTAAAGATAACGAGAATCTCGATGATGCGATGCGGCGTTTCAAACGCACGGTTTCCCGTAACGGAACCCTCGCGGAATGCCGTAAGAGAGAATTCTATGTGAAGCCTGGTGTCAAGAGAAGGCTGAAGATGGAAGCCGCAAGAAAAAAGAGAAAGAGAAGTTAAAAAGAAGCGAAGGCTTCTTTTTACTTGCTGAAAAATGGAATATTATATAAATGGAGGATGTCTTTTTATTTATGCGAACAATTCACTTAACTGATCTGAGGGATTATGACCTGATCTCACTGGTCGGACCTTCTGATCAGAATCTGAATATCATTAGCGAATATTTCAATACAGAACTCTCTTTCCGCAATCAGAGTCTTTATATCAAGGATGTTTCCGATCCTGTTTTTGAAAAGATATCGGATGTCGTTGCGGCATTATGCACGGTGATCAAAAGCGGCAGGAATATCTCGCCGCAGGATGTGATCTATGCCTGCCGGCAGATCAGCAGCGGAAGGGAAGTATCCTTTGAGGACTATCATTCGGTTACCGTAGGAAGGACGCTGTCGGGCAAAGTCATTACGCCGCGGACAAAGGGACAGTATGATTTTGTGACGGCGATGGAACGATCACCGATCGTGTTCGCGATCGGTCCGGCCGGTACCGGCAAGACATATCTGGCCGTGATCAAGGCGGTGACCGCCCTGAAAAACGGGGATGTCAAGCGCATTGTCCTGACAAGGCCTGCCGTGGAAGCGGGAGAGAACCTCGGCTTCCTGCCCGGTGACCTGAAGGAAAAAGTCGACCCGTATCTGACGCCGCTCTATGACGCTTTGAATGTCATGCTCGGCCGTGAACAGACAGAGAAGCTGATCGAAAGGGGAATCGTTGAGATCGCGCCGCTGGCCTATATGCGGGGACGCACCCTTGAGGACTCATATGTCATCCTTGATGAAGCGCAGAATACCACAGCCATGCAGATGAAGATGTTCCTGACAAGGCTCGGGTTTCATTCACGCATGGTCGTGACCGGCGACACCACGCAGATCGACCTGAAGCCGAATATCGAAAGCGGTCTGATCCAGGCGGCGAAGATACTGGAAGGCATTAAGGAGATCGAGATCATACAGCTGACCGGGGATGATGTCGTACGTCACCCGCTCGTACAGAAGATCATCGAAAGATATGAATCTTCCGGCAGATAATAAACACTGAGGAGTATCTATGGAAATCACAGTATATAACCGTACCAATCAGAATATCGATGCGTTTGAACCGTATTTCAGAAAGATAGCGGACAGGACATGCAGGGTTCTGCGTGTCAGGAAAGACCAGACGGTTTCCGTTACGTTCATGCGCTCTGTATCCATGCATAAGATCAACCGTGACTACCGCGGCATCGACCGCCCGACGGATGTGATCACCTTTGCGGCGCAGGACTATGAAGCGGATTTTGAGATGGAGGAGATGGACTGCGATCTCGGGGATATATTCATCAATATCGACTATGCCCGCAGACAGGCAAAAGAGTACGGACATTCCTATGAACGGGAGATCTGTTTCCTGTTTACCCACGGACTGCTGCACTGCCTGGGCTATGACCATATGACGGAAGAGGATGAGAAGATCATGTCGGACCTTCAGAAGAAGATCCTTGATCCGATCATTAAGAGATCATGAAAAAGAAATTTGAAGACGCATTCAGGGGATTGTATGAAGCTGTTCTGGATCCCGCGGTCTTCCTGCAGCTGGTGCTGGGGGCCATGGCGGTCATTGCCGGCTTCGTGCTGAAGCTGGACCGTACGGAATGGCTGATCGTCATTCTGTGCATCGGGCTTGTGGTCACAGGGGAGATCCTGAATACATGTATAGAAAAATTATGCGATCTGTATTCCACGGCATACAGTGAAAGGATACGCAAAATCAAGGACATGTCCTCCGGGGCGGTGCTGTTCGCGGCCCTGATCGCCTTAACGGCGGCGGTCATGATCCTTTTGAACCATATATGAGGAGGAAGTATGACGAGAGAAGAGCTGATACAGGAAGCTTTCAGGGCACTGAAGAACGCCTACGCTCCCTATTCCCATTATCATGTCGGCGCCTGTGTGCTGGCTAAGGACGGCCGGACATTCTACGGGGCCAATGTCGAGAATGCTTCTTACGGCGCGACGATCTGCGCTGAAAGGAACGCTGTATTCGGCGCGTATTCCAACGGATGCCGGAAAGATGATATCGAAGCCATCGCGATCGTCAGTGACGGCGGCAGGCTGGGCGCTCCCTGCGGCATGTGCCGCCAGGTGCTCTGCGAACTGCTGAACCAGGATACGCCGATCTATCTTTCCAACGGGACGGAAGAAAAGGATACGAATATCGCGGAACTGCTTCCGATGCAGTTCACGATGGAAGACGTGCTGGGATGAAGAGCGGGTTTATCGCGCTTGCCGGACGGCCGAATGCCGGCAAAAGCACACTCATAAACAATCTCGTCCAGGAGAAGATCGCGATCGTTTCGGATAAGCCGCAGACCACGCGTTCCGAGATCCGGGGCATCCTGACAAGGGAGGAAGGACAGATCATCTTCACCGATACGCCGGGCATCCATAAGGCAAAATACAGACTGGGCGACCGGATGAACAAACAGGCGGTGGATGTGCTGCAGGGCGTGGATGTGATCTATCTGGTAACGGACGGGTCCGTCCCGTATTCCAAAGGGGACGCCTATGTGCTGAACATCGTGAAGAATGCCGGACTGCCGGTATTCCTGATCCTGAACAAGGTCGATAAAATGCCGCGGGAAAAGATCATGGAAAACCTGATCTCATGGAAGGAACGCTATGACTTCGCGGAGTATTTCCCGCTTTCCGCCAAGTTTGACAGATCCTTTGAAGACCTGATCACAACGACATTCCGGTATCTGCCGGAAGGGGAGCTGCTGTATCCGGCGGAGATCGTCAGCGACGGGGCGGAGAATTTCCGCATTGCCGAGATCATCCGAGAAAAGGTGCTGGAATGCACGGAAGAAGAGATCCCGCACGCGGCTGCGGTCAAGATCGAAAACAAGGAGTTCCGCAAAGGCGCCTGCTATATCCAGGCGGTGATCCTCGTGGAAAAGAAGAGCCAGAAGGGCATCATGATCGGCAAACAGGGATCGATGCTGAAGAAGATCGGATCGCTGGCAAGGAAAGATATCGAGAAGCTGCTTGACCGGAAAGTATTCCTGGAACTGTTCGTCCGGGTCGAGGATGAATGGCGTTCGCGGGACGCGCGGATCACGGAATACGGATACGGCGGCTACGGAAACGAATATGAATGATAAAACAACAGGATTTATCCTGAAACAGGCAGACTATAAAGAAAGAGATCTGATTCTGACCGTTCTGAGTCAGGAGTACGGCAGGATCTCTTTTATTGCGGCCGGAGTCAAAAAGCTGTCAAGCAAGAATGCCGGTGCCGTGCTGCCGTATACAAAAGCGGAGTTCTTATTTGATTATAAGGAGAAAAGAAACATGTTCCGGATGAAGACGGCACATACCGTTTCCCTGTACCGTTACCTGCATGAAGACCTGAAGGCTTCCGCGGCTGCGGCTGTGGCGGCGGAGATCATGGATCTGTTCACGTCACATGAGAACGAAGATACGGAAAGGGAATACCGGATCACGGAACAGGCATTCACCGCCCTCAACAGCGGCAAGGATCCCGACCTGGTGCTCGCGCTGGTGATGAGCGACGTTATGCGGATCTTCGGCATCCTGCCGGATGTGGATGAATGCAGTGAATGCGGCAGCACCACTGCCACTGCAGTCTCCCTGAAGCACGGCGGCTTCCTCTGCGCAAGGTGCGCGGAAGAGGCAGGGATCCCGGTCTGGAAAAAAGAGGACCTGAAGCGGTTCCGCCTGTTATGCAAAGCCGGCATGGAACATCTGGAGATCGTGGAAAGCCACACGGAAGTCCGCCATGAGGATACCACGCTGCTGTTGTCTTTCCTGGAGACCTATTCAGGCATGAAAATCCGCTCTTTTTCCTTTTATCACCGGCTTTTTGACCATTGATTGCACTGATTTAAAGTGCTATACTGCAAAAGATTGACAATAGTCAGGATGAGGGAGCACTTATCATGGAAAAGACATTTGATTTAATTGTTTCACACGCCAAAAATACGGGCTTTGTTTTCCAGGGCTCAGAAATATACGGCGGCCTGAGCAATACATGGGACTTCGGACCTTACGGTGTCATGCTGAAAGACAACATCAAACGGGCATGGCAGAAGAAATTCGTACAGGAAGATCCGAACAATGTAGAGATCCAGGCTGCTATTTTAATGAATCCGAAAGTCTGGGAAGCATCCGGACATCTGAAGGGATTCTCCGACCCGCTGATGGACTGCCGTCAGTGCAAGACCAGGCACCGTGCCGACCAGCTGATCGAAAACTACACACAGGGTAAAGTGACCTGTGAAGGCTGGTCCAATGAAAAGATGCTGGAATATATCAAGGAAAACCATATTCCGTGTCCGAACTGCGGCGCGCATGATTTTACCGATATCCGCCAGTTCAACCTGATGTTCAAGACATTCCAGGGAACACTGGAAGATGCCAAGAGCACGATCTACCTGCGTCCGGAAACAGCACAGGGCATGTTCGTTGATTTCAAGAACGTTCAGCGCGCATACCGCAAAAAGCTGCCGTTCGGCATCTGCCAGATCGGAAAGTCCTTCCGAAATGAGATCACACCGGGCAACTTTATTTTCCGTACAAGGGAATTTGAGCAGATGGAAATGGAATTCTTCTGCCGTCCGGGCGAAGATGATGAATGGTTCCCGTACTGGCGGAAATTCTGCATGGACTGGATCCTTTCACTCGGCGGAAATGCGGAGAACCTGCGCTTCCGTGATCATGAAAAGGAAGAACTGAGCTTCTATTCCAAGGGAACGACTGA
>CACZPD010000220.1 GCA_902782955.1 uncultured Erysipelotrichaceae bacterium | reverse complement strand
TTTGGCTAAGCCTTAGGGGTTACCACCCTTGGCTGGAGGTACGTTTCAACCTCCAAGATATGTGCCATGCCCGGCACACCATAAAAAACTGTTTCCTTGATCGGGAAACAGTTTTCATTTTCAGTCAAAACTGAGATCGTATTTTTCAACGTCGAACGTTGCTGAACCGTCATATACCAGGAAACTGATGCCGTCCGCTTCCTGTGATGTGTAGAACACATGTGACATGGTCAGCTCGCCGTCATTCGCAAAAACTTCGCAGCTGTAGCGGTCCAGGATGATCCGGACTTTGAACTCGCCGTTATTGTCGCCTACCGTGTACTTTCTTTCATGCGCGGTAGCTCTGCGTGTGCAGGAGTTGCTGCGGTCAAATTCCAGCGTTCTGTTATACGGTCTGTAGATGATTGAAGTATAATGCTCGCCCTTTTCCGCAACACGGATCTCAAATTTCCTGTAATGCCCTTTGGATTCCGGATGGATACGCACAGTCATATCGATGACTCTGCCTTTGACACCGTCGATCTGTTTGACATCATCTATGGTGACATCCTTTACGATAACGGGATTTCTGCGCATCGCTTCCA
The DNA here is from genome assembly GCA_902782955.1 of uncultured Erysipelotrichaceae bacterium. The sequence continues at coordinate 1,588 of CACZPD010000220.1, read as the reverse complement.
GTTCCCTGACCGGCTGCTGAATGAGTTTGCCGTCCTTAATGGAAATTTCACGCGGTACGATCATCTGTCCGATCCATTTGAGTTCACGTACAGTGTATGTAATGGTGTCCCAGTTCTGCATCCACGCTGTCATGATCCTTCTTCCGTCTTCGGTAAGAAGTGTCTGTGTCGCATAGAAATCCAGACCGGCATCCGCAAGCTGTGTACTCTCAATTTTGAATTCGTTGGTTTCCGGATCAAATGAGCCGATCATCGCAACAGTGATATTACCGGAGAAGAACTTGTGATCCTGTTCAACATCCTGCGGACTGGTCAGGAGAACGTATTTTCCGTCCAGTTCAAAGAAATCCGGGCATTCCCACATAGTTCCGAGACTGCCGTCATTCGCCGCAAGAACACTCACAAACTCCCAGTCATAGGCATTGTCACTCTTGAAGTACAGGATACGTCCCTGCTTGTCTTTCGTGCATCCGCCTATGACACAGCGGTAAGTTCCGTCTTTCTCACGCCACATTTTCGGATCACGGAAATCGTAGCGGCTGAGTCCATCCGGGATACCGGATATATCAATGATAGGATTACCAACATATTTGTAGTAATCTACACCGTCACCTTCCGCAAGACACTGGGTCTGGATAAAGTTGTCTTCATCAAGATCAGAAATCTTGACTACGCCTGTGTACATCAGAAGATGTTTGCCGTTGTCCATCGGAAGGGCGCTTCCCGAGAAACATCCTCCTGAATCCGGCGGTGTGTCCGGCGCGATTGCTGTCGGCAAAAATTCCCAGCGGAGAAGATCTTTTGAAATCGCATGGCCCCAATGCATCGGACCCCATTTTTTCCTGTAGGGATAATACTGATAGAACAGATGATAATATCCGTTATACTGCGAGAACCCGTTCGGATCATTCATCCAGCCTATGTATGGTGTCAGGTGAAACAGAGGCCGTTCTTCTTCCGTAATTTTGGTTCCTTCGATTTCTTCGTAAGTACGGGCTTCCTCTAAAATATGGCTGATCATATAACCTCCGTTGTTTGCTTGATAAATGCGGGAATATCCGCCCCTTTCAGAGCGGATATTCCTCGTTGAAATTAATTATACTGTTGATTCAGTCAATTATTTGTAGTATTCGTCAACGTACTTCTGGAAGATGCCGAGGAATTCGTCAAGGTGATATCCAGCCAGCTTACCCTGCAGAGCCTCGAAGTCTGCATCGGAGAAGCCGTTCATGATACCGTTAGCACGTGCTTCTTTGATTGCCTTGTCGATGTCAGGATTCAGGTTGGACAGTGTCTTCGCATCATCTGCTGTCATGAGAATGTTCGGGAAGACATACTTCGTATTCATATCCGGTGTGTAAACGTCCTTGATCCAGTCAAGTCTGTACTGAGCATCATCCGGGCATGTTACGTATACATCATAGTAGCTGTCGAGGATAGCCAGCGGGCCGCCTACACATTCAGCTTCACGTACTTCTACAGGAGAAGCATCGCCGAGCGGTTTGTGCTTGAGCATGAATTCGCCGTTTGCATTTGTGCCTTCTTCGAAGATATCGAATTCATCGTCTTCACCGTAAGTACCCCAGTT
>CACZPD010000219.1 GCA_902782955.1 uncultured Erysipelotrichaceae bacterium | reverse complement strand
GCTTCATCAAAATCCTTCTGTTCCCGGTACTGCTTTCTGGCAATTACTACTGACGGGATACCGGCTTTTTCCGCCCGCTTCAGGGCATATGCCTGATCATTGGACGCAATGACAAGCGCAAACTGTCCATGCGGGATCTCTCCTCTTGCGGAGGCATCGATCAGGGCCTGCAGGTTCGTCCCGCCGCCTGATACAAGGACTGCTATCTTTACCATGCAGCCTCCTCAGATGATCTCGACATCGTGATCGCCGGCTGTGATCTTCCCGATCAGGGAAGCCTGCAGGCCGTTTTCGTTCAGAAGCGCAAGCGCCTTGTCCGCGTCTTCTGCCGCAGTGATCACACACATGCCGATCCCCATATTGAATGTGTTGTACATATCGCGCTCCGGGATATTGCCCTTTTCCTGCACCAGGTCAAAGATCTTTGGGATCTCCCATGTGCCTTTTTCGATCCGGGCACGCAGTCCTTCGCCGAATGCGCGCGGCAGGTTTTCATAGAAGCCCCCGCCTGTGATATGCGAAACGGATTTGACATTGACTTCTTCCATCAGCTTCAGCACCGGCTTGACATAGATCTTCGTCGGTGTCAGCAGCGTTTCGCCCAGTGTTTTCCCCAAGACATCCGCATACTGTCCGAGAACTTCCGCGTTATCGATGCTGAAGACCTTGCGGATCAGGGAAAAACCGTTGGAATGGACACCGCTGGAAGCCAGGCCGATAATGACATCGCCTTCCTTTACCGCATCATTGCTGAGCATCTTCTTCTCATCCACGATGCCGACCGTAAAACCGGCCAGATCATATTCATCTTCCTTCATGAGACCGGGATGTTCCGCTGTCTCGCCGCCGACCAGGGCACAGCCTGCCTGTACGCAGCCTTCCGCCACGCCGGCAACGATCTGCTCGATCTTCTCGGGAATGTTCTTTCCGCAGGCAATATAATCCAGGAAGAACATCGGCTTTGCGCCGGAACAGATCACATCGTTGACACACATGGCAACACAGTCGATGCCCACGGTATCATGCTTGTCCATCAGGAACGCAAGCTTGACTTTTGTCCCGACGCCGTCCGTTCCGGAAACGAATACCGGCTTTTCCATCCCTGTGAGATCCGGCGCGTAAGTTCCGCCGAAGCCGCCGATCGCACCGAGGACACCTGGTGTCGCTGTCCTTCTGACATGTTTTTTGATCAATTCAACAGATTCATATCCGGCTGTCACATCTACGCCGGCATCCTTGTAACTGTCACTAAAACTCTTCTTCATCTGCTTTCCTCCGTAAACAAGAAAAGGCCTAAAGGCCTATTCTTCCTCATTCAGGCGTCTGAAAACTTCCTGATAAGCACCTTCAACATTTCCGAGATCTCTGCGGAAACGGTCCTTATCCAGTTTTTCATGTGTCGTGCTGTCCCAGAAACGGCATGTATCCGGAGAGATCTCATCCGCAAGGATGATCTTTCCGTCTGATGTCTTTCCGAATTCCAGCTTGAAATCGATCAGGTCGATATTCATCTTCTTGAAAAGAGCCTTCAGAAGTTCATTGATTTTGAAAGTATAGTCTGCAATGGTATCCAGTTCTTCCCTGGTTGCGGCACCGATCGCGATCGCATGATAATCGTTGATCAGCGGATCGCCGAGTTCATCATTCTTATAGGAGTATTCCAGGATCGTGCATTTCAGCGCGGAACCTTCCGGTACGCCGAGACGCTTGGAAAAAGAACCTGCCGCAACGTTGCGGATAATGACTTCCAGCGGAACGATCGTAACTTTTCTGACTACGGTCTCCCTTTCGTTCAGTTCCTTTACGAAATGTGTCGGGATGCCGTTCTTTTCCAGATACTGCATGATACGGTTGGACATCTGGTTGTTGATGGCGCCTTTGCCGACGATCGTGCCCTTCTTAACCCCGTTAAAAGCTGTCGCATCATCCTTGTAGGATACGATATACAGATCTTCGTCATCTGTTTTGAATACTTTTTTTGCTTTTCCTTCGTACAGTTGTTCTAACTTTTCCATTTCCTTACTCCTCATTCAGCTTTCTGTCTTTTTCAAGTACTGTGTTTTTCATCTTTTCCCTGTCTGCCTTCAGTTTTTCCTGCAGTTCCGGATCGGAAACCGCGAGGATCTCGGCAGCGAGATATGCCGCATTTTTGGAACCGTTGATGGCCACACACGCAACCGGTATCCCCGGCGGCATCATGACTGTGGACAGCAGCGCGTCCACGCCGTCCAGTACGGATGATTTCAGCGGCACGCCGATAACGGGAATTACCGTATGCCCTGCCAGCACACCTGCCAGTGCAGCCGCCATGCCCGCTCCGGCAATGATGACTCCGAAATCTTTTCCGATCGCTTCTTCCGCAAACCGGGCTGTTTCGACCGGTGTCCTGTGCGCGGAATAGATATGCATCTCATACGGGATCCCGAAGGATTCCAGCACCCCGGCAGCTTTTGACATGACTTCCATGTCACTGTCAGAGCCCATGACGATTCCGACTTTCTTCATATTTCCTCCTCAAAAAGAAAACAGCCTGCGGTATGAACATACCCTCTGCCGGCTGTGCGGTTTACATAAAAAGAGAATTCCCTACCATAGTTTTTACCTGCAGATCTTCCGGATAACAGTGCCATGGCGGTCCTCCTCTCTAAAAGACGTATATATAGTATATAAAAACATTTTGAATGTAAAGAAAACAGCCGTATTTTTAACGCTTCATTTGCATTATTCCGCGGCGTAAACGATTCCGTACAGCGTACCGTCAGAATGAAACCGCTTTCCCGCATAAAAAGAACTTTTTTTCTGCAAAAATATTTTGCGGCAGGGAATTATTGCGATATACTACCCACATAAAAAGGGGGATATTTATGGGCGGATTCTTTGGCGCAGCTCTGAAAGAAGATTGTGTATTTGATCTGTTTTACGGTACCGATTATCACTCCCATCTCGGCACGAGAAGAGCCGGTTTGGCACTATACGGGAAAGACGGCTTCAACCGGGCGATCCACAACATAGAGAATTCCCCGTTCCGTACAAAGTTTTCCGGCGATGTGCAGGAAATGGAAGGAATGATGGGTATCGGATGTATTTCCGACTATGATCCGCAGCCGCTGATCGTACGGAGCCACCACGGCACCTACGCGATCTGCACCATCGGCAAGATCAACAATACCGATGAGATCGTGGAGAAGATCTTCTCCAATTCCAACGGACACTTCCTGGAAATGAGCGGGAACGAGATCAACAAGACCGAACTCGTTGCGGCAGTCATCAACCAGAAAGACAACCTGATCGAAGGGATCCAGCTTGCCCAGGAACTGATCGACGGATCCATGTCGATCATGCTGCTGACACCGAAAGGCATCTATTGCGCAAGGGACAAGCTCGGCAGGACCCCGATCCTGATCGGAAAAAAAGAAGAAGGCTTCTGCGCTTCCTTTGAATCCTTTGCCTATCAGAAACTCGGCTACACCGACTACAAGGAGCTCGGACCGGGTGAGATCGTCATCATGACCCCGGATCTGGTATCCGTGCTGGCGCGTCCGGGCAAAAAGATGCGGATCTGCACATTCCTCTGGACATATTACGGATATCCGCCGAGCAAGTACGAAGGCGTTACCGTTGAGGCAATGCGCTACCGCTGCGGCGAACATATGGCACGCAGGGACTTCCTGACTGCCGATGACATCGATACCGTTGCCGGTGTGCCTGACTCCGGTCTGGCCCACGCCATCGGTTACTCCAACGAATCCAAGGTCCCGTATTCCAGACCTTTCATCAAATATACGCCGACATGGCCGCGTTCCTTCATGCCCACCATGCAGGCAAAGCGGAACCTCATCGCCAAGATGAAGCTGATCCCTGTACAGGAACTGATCCAGGGAAAACGTCTCCTGCTGATCGATGATTCCATCGTCAGGGGGACCCAGCTCAGGGAAACTTCCGATTTCCTGTATGAAAGCGGCGCAAAGGAAGTACATGTACGTCCTGCGTGTCCGCCGATCCTCTTCGGATGCAAATACATCGCGTTCTCCCGCGCGACCGGCGATATGGAACTGATCGCACGGCGCATTATCGCAGAAGAAGAAGGAAGTTCTGTCAACAGGACGATCCTCGAAGACTACGCGAATCCGGATTCCGACCGGTATCACAAGATGGTTGACCGCATGTGCGAAAAGATGAACTTCTCATCCCTCGCATTCAACCGCATGGATGACATGGTCAAGGCTGTCGGCCTGCCGGAAGACTGCCTCTGCACATACTGCTGGAACGGCAAAGAATAAACAAATCAGCGCATTCCCGAAGGGATGCGTTTTTTGTTGCAGAGGGCAATGCTATAATGCAGTTGACAAGGAGATCTTTATTATGCTTTTTACCGCAAAGACACAGAAAGAGATCGACAAACTGTACAAAAACAGGAAACATATTGAACTCACCATCGGAATCCTGAAAGATGGTACGACGGATATTCATCACTGGGGTCCGGACCGGATGGAAGTATACACAGAACCTCTGATTTACCCTGTCGGATCCATATGCAAGCTGTTCACCGCATCGCTGACAGCCAAATACATAGCGGAAGGAAAGCTGGATCTTGCCGCGCCGATCGACCGCTATATCGAAGGTCTGCCGCAGCGCTACTATCCTTCCCTGGAGAAACTTGCGACTCATACATCCGGCTTCAAAACACAGCCGTATACCCTTCTGACAACGATTCCCTTCTTCGTGAAAATGAATAAGGAAGGCGGCCTGTTCCATACCAATCCGTTCCGCGGCAAACTGGACGAAGAAGGCATGATCAGGATCATCCGGGATACCGTACTCGAAGACAAGCCGTACAAATTCGTATATTCCAATATCGGCATGAGTATCCTCGGATACATTGCCGGACAGGTCAGCGGCGAAGGTTTCTGGGACAGCATGGACCGGTATATCAAAGAGGAACTCAAACTGGAAAATACGTTCCTCGGCAATGTGGATATGGTAGGTTATGACAAAAAAGACCAGCCCTGCCGCTGCTGGCAGTGGGAAAAAGAAGATGTCATCGCGCCTGCAGGTGCACTCAACTCAACCATCGAAGACCTGCTTCAGTTCGCCCGCATCAACCTCGACGGTTCCCTGCCCTATCTTTCCGTCTGCCACGAGATCCACGGGCCGTGTGAAAAGAACGCCGACAGCGGACTTGCCTGGCGTCTGGAAAAGGACGCGCCGATCAGCTGGCACGGCGGGGCAGCCGGCGCATTCAATGCCTTTATCGGCCTGAACCGCGAAACAAAGACTGCCGCCGCGATAGCCGTCAACTACGGTCTCGTCAACGCAGAACAAATCGGTTTATCCATTCTGAAAAACGATCTGTAATACCGCAGAAATAATACACAGATGTCTGTCATAAGACTTCTGTGTTTTTTCTTTTCCTCCTTCTTTATTTATGCCTGAAAGGAATGTTATTGTAGAAGCAGAAACATCATTATAAGGAGTCATCATGAAACTGTTCGAACGAATCAATATCGGCACGCTTCAGCTGAAAAACCGCGTCGTTCTCGCTCCAATGGGAACGACGACAGACCACACCTTTGGATTCAATGAGAGAGACGTTGATTATTACGGGGAACGGGCAAAAGGCGGATGCGGCCTTGTCCTGACCGGCGCTGTTGTCTGCAGCGAGGAATTCGAACCTGCCCCGTGCCAGAAACTGACCAGCGTAAAAGATGTTTATAATCTGCACAGAGTCGCAGAGCGCGTTCATGCCTACGGCGCCAAATTCGGCATCCAGCTGTCACCCGGCATCGGCCGCATGAACTGGATCGATCCGCAGACACCGCCATATTCTTCCAGTCCCTGTCCGAATTATTACAATCCCGAACTGATCTGCCGTGAACTGCCGACTGACGGCGTCAAACGGCTGGTCAAGGCTATGGGCTATTCCGCCAAACTGGCAATGGGTGCCGGTGTGGATATCATCGAGATCCATGCCTACGGCGGATATCTGATCGACCAGTTCAATTCATCGCGCTGGAATCACCGTACTGACGAATACGGCGGAAGCCTGGAAAACCGCATGCGCTTCATGATGGAGATCATCCAGGAAGTTCGCAATGCCTGCGGGAAATTCTATCCGATCGCTGTCAAGATGACGCTCGACAGCGTTGATGACCCCGAACGTCCGCTCGAGGAAGGCCTGGAGATCGCAAAGACTCTCGCAGATTCCGGTCTTGTGGACCTGATCCATTTCGGCAGAGGTGCCTACTCCTGCCGCTGGCGCATGGTCTCCAGTGTTTACCAGCCCGTCGGATTTGATCTGGAAGCTGCTGATACGATCCGCAGTGTAACCGGCAATATCCCGCTGATGGCACACGGCAAGCTCAACCATCCGGAAGAAGCCGAAAAAGCGCTGCAGGAAGGCAAAGTAGACCTGATCGCTATCGGACACGGCCTGATCGCTGATCCGCACTGGGCAAACAAAGTCAAAAACGGACAGACCGATGAGATCAATCCGTGCATCGGCTGCGGCGAATGCCATTTCAATTCCATGAAGGGATGGCCGAGACCATGTGCAGTCAATCCTGTTTCCATGCACGAAAACGAATATGTCTTGACACCGGCAAAAGATCCGAAGAAGATCCTTGTCATCGGTGCCGGTCCCGGCGGGATGAAAGCAGCCATCACGGCGGCACAGCGCGGCTATGATGTGACCTTGTGGGAAAAGACACAGCGCATGGGCGGCGCCATGGCGGCCGCAGGCGCGCCGGACTTCAAGGCAGATGTCAAAGCCCAGGTGGAATATCTGATCCGTCAGGTGAAAAAATACAATATCAAAACAGAACTCAGCAAAAACGCTTCCATCGAAGATGTCAAAGCATTTGATCCGGATTATACGATCATCGCGACCGGCGCTGATCCGATCATCATCCCGGTGCCGGGCAAAGATAAACCGAATGTATGTCTCGCCATCCCGGTACTGATGGGCGAACAGACCGTCGGAGAAAATGTCGTCGTAATCGGCGGCGGTGATGTCGGATGCGAGCTGGCATGCGATCTCAGCCGCAAAGGCAAAAAGGTCACGATCGTGGAAATGCTGGACAAGATCATGGCAAGAGGCGGCTCTTTCGTCGCCAACGAACAGAACCTGCGTTATCTCGTCAGTCATTCCGGCATTGACATCAGATGCAG
>CACZPD010000218.1 GCA_902782955.1 uncultured Erysipelotrichaceae bacterium | reverse complement strand
GGTCATGGGTCTCGGACTGCAGAATTTCATCATTGTATTCCTGCTGGTGCAGAGTGAACTGCTGGTACGTATGCTGATAGGCATACGCCGGTTCCTGTCCAATAAATGGGCGGTCAACCTGACTACCCTTGTAGAATAAAAAAAGCGTTATTCACGCTTCATCCAGATCGAGCTGATTGAGTGCTGTGCGCAGTTCCTTCAGCTCTTCTTTATTTAAGGTAATACCTTTTCCCATCCGCTTACCTTCATCATTCTCTGTCCAGTTGCGGATATCATACACCGGCTGGGAACCGTTGTAGGAAATCAGATTGAACTCTTTTGTATACACAGTACCTGTACGTGCTTCCTTTTCACTTAACGTGGAATATTCCTCCACAACTTCAAATACAAATTCTCTTGGCATATACAATCCTCCTGCCTATGCATAATAGATTAACTGTATTAAAAGAAAAAGACAACTGTTTCAGCTGTCTTTCCTGATTTCTTAACGTTCGATAATGACGTTTGTGTAGACTTTGTTTACATCATCCGCTTCGGAAAGCATGTTCATCAGTCTGTCATAAGCCTCGATTTCTTCCGGATCTGTCAGTGTGACATATTCGTTCGGAAGCATCGTTGTTTCGCATGTATCGAATTTGACATCCGGAATAAGTTTTTCAATTGCTTCCTGTGCTTTTCCGAAATCCTGGAATGTTGTCTTGACCTGCATGCTGCCGTCTTCGACGCTGATGTCCTGAACATCCACATCCGCTTCCATCATCGCATCAAGCATTGCTTCTTCATCCTCAAACGGGAATTCAAACAGACCGACCTGTTCGTAGTTGTAGGATACTGCGCCGGCGTTGCCGAGCTTGGTGCCCTTGGTCTTGTTGAAGCATGTTTTGACTTCTGTGTAGGAGCGGTTTGTGTTGTCTGTCAGACAGTCAACGATCACCGTGCTGTTGCCGGGGCCGAAGCCTTCATAACGGCATTCTGTATAACTCTCGTCACTTCCGCCTTTTGCCTTTTCGATAGCGCGTTTGATGACATCCGCCGGAACCTGGTTGGATTTTGCTTCTGCGATCTTTCTCTTGAGAGCTAAATTCATATCAGGGTCAGGCACACCACTCTTTGCGGCAATGTATAATTCTTTGCCGAATCTGGAATACAACTTTGATTTTGCTGCGGCTGTTTTAGCCATTGATGCTGCACGTACTTCATGTGCTCTTCCCATAATTCATACCACCCTTCATTTTTTGCTTAATTATTATATCAAAAGCCTTTTTTCTTGTGAAGGAGTTCATTGATTATGTCATTCTGTTTTGTTTATGCTATGATAATAGTGACGTGTTCTAAGGGAAAGATAATTATGTCAACATATGTAATTAGTGATATTCATGGCTGCAAAGATGAATTTGATCAGATGCTAAAGCTGATCGATTTCAGCGATTATGACACTCTGTGGATCAACGGTGATGTCTGTGACCGCGGCAGACAGTCTATTCCCCTTCTGCAGGAGATCATGGCTCACGACAACATGCACCTGATCTTCGGCAACCATGATGTATGGCTGGCCAGATACTGTCAGGAACTGATCGACGCGAAGCGGGACAACAACTCCGTTGATATGACAGATGATCTGATGAACTGGCTGCATTATAACGGCGGCTACCGCACAGCTGACCAGTTCATGGATCTGAGTTTCCCGGAATGCTATGATATCAAGCTGTATCTGGAAGATAAGCTTCTGTATAAATATCTGACAGTTAAAGGAAGGAAATTCCTCCTTATCCATGCCGGTATCGACAAGGATCATTTATATCCCGATGTTGATGTGTCACAGATCTCGGAATTCTCCCTGATCTGGTCGCATATCGATCTGGATGACAACCCGTTCGATGACACGACCCTGATCGTCGGCCATAATCCCACCTTCCTCTACGGACCGGAATATGACGGCAAGATCATCCACGCCAAGAACGATACCATGTTCCATATCGACTGCGGCTGTGTATTCGGCAGAACACTGGGCTGTCTCCGACTGGATGACATGCAGGAATTCTACGTTCCGAGCACTTATAACTACGTAAATACAGGTATGTGATATGATCCGGGAAAACCCGGATTTTCTTTTTTCACAATATATAGTCATTTTGACTATACAAAAAGAAAAATATGTTGTATAACTGTAGTGGACAGGAGGTATCTTATATGGACTTCAAGGAATACCTGCACAAAAAAGATGTTGAAATATCTGCACACCGGTATGGCGTTGATGCATTATCAGCCATGGCACAGGGACTGTTTGCCTCGCTTCTGATCGGTACCATCATTTCCACACTCGGCGAGCAAATGCATATACAGTTTCTGATCGACGCCGGCGGATACGCAAAAAGCGTTGCCGGTCCGGCTATGGCTGTTTCGATCGGCTACGCGCTGAAAGCACCGCAGCTTGTTCTCTTCAGCCTGATCGCAGTCGGAGGCGCAGCCAATTCACTGGGCGGCGCAGGCGGACCGCTTGCCGTATACCTGATCTCCATCCTGGCGTGTGAATGCGGGAAACTCGTATCCAAGGAAACGAAAGTCGATATTCTCGTGACGCCTGCTGTAACGATCCTTGCAGGTGTCCTGCTCAGCGTACTGTTCGCGCCGGCTGTCGGTAAAGCAGCCAGCTCGCTGGGAACACTGATCATGTGGGCGACGGAACTGCAGCCGTTCCTGATGGGGATCCTGGTCTCCGTACTGGTCGGCATTGCGCTTACCCTTCCGATCTCTTCTGCCGCGATCTGCGCTGCGTTAAGTCTCACCGGACTCGCAGGCGGCGCTGCCGTAGCGGGATGCTGCGCACAGATGATCGGATTTGCTGTCATGTCTTACCGTGAAAACGGAATCGGCGGCCTGGTATCGCAGGGACTCGGAACCAGTATGCTGCAGATGCCCAATATTATTAAAAATCCGCGGATCTGGATCCCGCCGATCCTGACATCCGCGATCACAGGTCCGATCGCTACGGTATTATTCCGTATGCAGATGAACGGTCCTGCCGTCGCTTCCGGCATGGGTACATGCGGTCTCGTCGGGCAGATCGGCGTATATACCGGATGGCTAAGCGATATCGCTGCCGGAACACGTGCATCGATCACGGCTGTCGACTGGCTCGGGATGATCCTGATTTGCTTCGTACTGCCTGCTGTGCTGACCTGGCTCTTCGGGGAAGCCGCAAGGAAGCTTGGATGGATCAATGATGATGATCTGAAACTGCAGTAAGGATCAGATAAAACATATATAAAGGACGGCTTTATTATCTGCCGTCCTTTTTCATGAGGTCACTGAGTCGTTTGCTGTAGAAGAAATCATGGGTCAGCTGGTAATACTCTTCCCACATGGGCAGTGTCCTGCAGTCTTCAGCTCGGGGACACGGCTTTGCGTCTTTCTTCAGACATGCGACCGGGGAAAGTGTTCCTTCCATCAGTTCCAGGATCTCACCGACAGTATATTCTTCCGGTTTCCGGCAGAGTTTATATCCTCCGCCCTTTCCGCTGACACCCGTAAGCAGTCCTGCGGAAACAAGATCCTTTACCAGGATCTCCAGATATTTTTTAGATATATTCTGACTGCCGGCAATATCTTTCAGGGGAATATAACCTTCTCCTCCGTGTTCACAAATATCGATCATTACACGTACCGCATAGCGTCCTTTTGTTGAAATCATGCAGAACCTCCACGTTTGATTTATACAATTATAAGGCAGGCTGAACGGCAGTTCAATGCACGTCCCGTTTTACAAAAACAGATTTTTATTCATATTACCTATTGACTTAGTAGGTGAATAGCAGTATAGTTTCATCAATAAATCAGAAAGGAGCCATGTATGCTGCGGGATAAAAACACGTTAAACAAAATGATGTGCTGTCGAATGCTTAACTCCCGGGCATACTGTATGGCTGGGGTGTTTGCCTGCACTTCTGAACACCTCTGATCAATGCGAAAGAATATCGTATCTGTATGCCAATTGCCCGGGAGCTTATTGAGAAGTTTCCGGGTTTTTCTATATCCGGTAAAAAACATCATGAAAAGAGAAAAGGAGAAAAATGATGAGCACGTATAAATTCGAAACACTTCAGCTGCATGTCGGACAGGAACAGGCAGATCCGGCAACCGGGTCAAGGGCAGTCCCCATCTATCAGACAACTTCCTACGTCTTCAACAACAGCCAGCATGCGGCAGACCGCTTCGGACTGGCAGATGCCGGAAACATCTACGGCAGACTGACGAACTCCACACAGGATGTACTGGAACAGAGAATTGCCGCGCTTGAAGGCGGAAGTGCTGCCCTGGCGGTCGCATCCGGTGCTGCGGCGATCACATATACGATCGAAGCACTGGCCGCAAACGGCGGACATATCGTTGCCCAGAAGACCATCTACGGCGGAAGCTTCAACCTGCTTTCCCATACCCTTCCCCAGTACGGCATCGAAACAACATTCGTGGATGCCCATAACCTGGAGGAACTGGAAGGAGCGATCAAAGAGAATACCCGTGCCGTTTACCTGGAAACACTCGGAAATCCGAACAGTGACATCCCGGATATCGACGCAACCGCGGAGATCGCACATAAATGCGGAATCCCGCTCGTCATCGACAACACATTCGGGACACCGTTCCTGATCCGTCCGATCGAACACGGGGCGGATATCGTTGTCCACTCTGCTACAAAGTTCATCGGCGGTCACGGTACATCCCTCGGCGGCATTATCGTGGAATCCGGAAAATTCAACTGGAAAGCCAGCGGAAAGTATCCGAATATTGCGGATCCGAACCCAAGCTACCATGGTGTTTCCTTCTACGACGCAGTCGGTCCGGCAGCGTTCGTGACATATATCCGTGCCATCCTGCTGCGCGATACAGGGGCCTGCATATCTCCTTTCAACGCATTCCTTCTTCTGCAGGGTGTGGAAACACTTTCCCTCCGTCTTGAACGGCATGCGGAAAATACAAAGAAAGTCGTTGAATATCTGAACAGCCACCCGCTGGTAGATAAAGTCAACCATCCTTCCCTTCCGGATCATCCGGATCACGCACTGTACGAGAGATACTTCCCGGACGGAGGCGCATCCATCTTCACCTTTGAGATCAAAGGCGGAAAAGAAGAAGCCTGGAAGTTCATCGATGCACTGAAGATCTTCTCCCTGCTGGCAAACGTGGCAGACGTCAAGAGCCTTGTGATCCATCCGGCATCCACAACACATTCCCAGCTTTCCGAAGAAGAACTGCTGGATCAGGGCATTAAACCAAACACGATCCGTCTCTCCATCGGCACGGAACATATCGATGACATCATCGCAGATCTTGAAAACGGTTTTGCGGAAGCACAGAAATGATAAGGAGGAAAGAAACATGTCAAAAATTTATAAGGGAACTCTTGGTCTGATTGGAAACACACCGCTCGTTGAAGTGGTAAACATCGAAAAAGAACTTGGTCTGAAAGCTACTGTTCTGGTGAAACTGGAATATCTGAATCCGGCAGGCAGCGTGAAAGACCGAATCGCCAAGGCAATGATCGAAGACGCGGAAGAAAAAGGCCTCCTGAAGGAAGGCTCCGTGATCATCGAACCGACCAGCGGCAACACCGGCATCGGTCTGGCAGCGATCGCAGCCGCCAAAGGCTACCGCATTATCCTCACGATGCCGGAAACCATGAGTGTGGAACGCAGGAATATCCTGAAAGCATATGGGGCTGAGCTGGTTCTGACAGAAGGCGCAAAAGGAATGAAAGGCGCCATTGCAAAAGCAGAAGAACTGGCAAAAGAGATCCCGGGCGGATTCATCCCCGGACAGTTCGTCAATCCGGCAAATCCGGCTGTGCATAAAGCAACGACCGGTCCTGAAGTCTGGAATGATACGGACGGCAAAGTCGACATCTTCATTGCCGGTGTTGGAACCGGCGGAACCATTACAGGCACAGGTGAATATCTCAAGGAAAAGAACCCGGATATCCGTGTAATAGCTGTTGAGCCGGAAGACTCCCCTGTCCTCTCGGAAGGCAGATCCGGTGCCCATAAGATCCAGGGAATCGGCGCGGGATTTGTCCCGGATGTACTGAATACAAAAGTCTACGATGAAGTATATAAAGCATCTTCCGCCGATGCATTCGCGGCCGCGAAGTTCCTGGCAAAGAAAGAAGGAATCTCCGTAGGCATCTCTTCCGGCGCCGCCCTGCACGCAGCCATCGAGCAGGCAAAGAAACCGGAAAATGAAGGAAAAGTCATAGTTACCCTCCTCCCGGACAGCGGCGACAGATATTATTCCACCGCCCTGTTCCAGAGCGAATAAGAAAAAAAGCTATGCAGAATTAACTGCATAGCTTTTTAAATACCGATCAGATCAGATATTCAGCAGATCGCTGTATACCGCAAGGGCGCCGTCTGTCTCGTGTGCCAGTACTTTCTTGGCAAGTACCTTACCGAGCTGGACACCTTCCTGGTCGAAGCTGTTTACGTTCCATGTGAAGCCCTGGAACATAACCTTGTTTTCGAAATGTGCGAGCAAGGCACCGAGTGTCTTCGGGGTCAGCTGGTCGCCGATAATGATGCTGGACGGACGTCCGCCGTCAAACTTCTTGTTGAGGTTCTCATCATCCTTGCCGGATGCGAACGCAACGATCTGGGCCGCAACGTTTGCGCAGAGTTTCTGCTGGCTGGTGCTTCCCTGGATATCCACGTCAGTTCCGATCTGGGAATTCTTGAATCCGATAAACTGCATCGGTACAATGTTCTTTCCCTGATGGAGGAGCTGATAGAAGGAATGCTGGCCGTTTGTGCCAGGTTCACCGAAGATGATCGGTCCTGTCGGATAGCTGACCGGATCACCGAAGCGGTTGACGGATTTGCCGTTGGATTCCATATCCAGCTGCTGGAGGTGTGCCGGGAAGCGTGCCAGTGCCTGTGAATACGGCAGAACTGCTGTATTCTCAAAGCCTGTTACGTTGCGCTCATAGACACCGATCAGGGCATCGAGCATTGCGGCATTCTTCAGGAGGTCTTTTTCCTTGGAAAGCTTATCTGCTTCGGCAGCGCCTGCGAGGAAATCCGCAAATACTTCCGGACCGAATGCCAGTGACAGAACTGCTCCGCCTACTGCAGAAGAGGAAGAATAGCGTCCGCCGATATAATCATCCATGTAGAACGCATCCAGATAGCCTTCATTCTTCGCAAGCGGGGATGTTTCGCTGGTCACGGCGATCATATGCTTTGCCGGATCCAGGCCTGCTTCCTTCAGGGCATTCTTGACGAATGATTCATTTGTCAGTGTTTCCAGAGTTGTACCGGATTTGGATACCAGAACAAACAGCGAGTGCGCAACATCGATATTGCCCAGAACGCCTGCCGCATCATCCGGGTCAACGTTGGAGATGAACGCAGCCTGCATTTTCAGTGTGTTGTATCTCTTTGCCCAGTTTTCCAGCGCAATGTAAATTGCACGCGGACCGAGGTCACTTCCGCCGATACCGATCTGTACAACTGTTGTGAACTTTTCACCGGCTGCGTTTGTGATTTCCCCGTCATGTACTTTCTTTGCGAAAGCCGCAATTCTTGTCTGCTGTTTGACATAGAATTCACGCTTGTTTCCGCCGTCCGCGATCACGTCTTCACCGAGCTGGCCTCTGCAGAGCTGATGCAGAACACGACGCTTTTCACCTGTATTGACGACTTCACCGTTATACAGTGCTTCATATTTTTCGAGCAGCTGTGCCTCTTCTGCGAGTTTTGCCAGTGTTTCAAGGATCTTATCATCGACTGCCTTCGCTGCATAATTATAAACCAGTCCTTCAGCCATCGGTGCGCTGTACTTCTTAACACGTTCTGCGCCGCCTTCTCCTGCCATGACTGCCGGGAGATCAACGCGCGGGAGAGCTTCCAGTTCCTTATAAGAAGCGAGCTCGTCGAGGTTTGTCCATTTGATCATATTATTTCCTCCTATTTTCTACGATCAGCAGTTTTATTATCTGCTTTCTTTCCTTCTTTAATTTTATTATTACATCAGCTAATTTCCAAGAGATAACCGGAAAAAAAGCAGTCTCTTTCCGACTGCTTATTCCGTTCCGGTATCATTGATAATCGTTTTCTCTGCTTCACGTATCCAGTTGTCCATCTCGGCGGCGATCGACTGGAAGCCGATCTTCATCGTCGGCAGGGCCGCCTTGCCTGTATTCTGCTTTTTCCTGGTTCTGGCATAGGTTCTGTGCAGTGCTTTCAGGGAAAGCTTTGCCTGATGCATCTTCGCGTCATAATCGATGATCTTGACTTCCACCGTCTCCCCTACCTGCACATAATCCGTTATATCCCGGACATAGCCGTCGCTGATCTCGGAGATGTGGATGAGGCCGCTGGTATTGTGATCCAGAAAAACAAATGCCCCGTAAGGCTGTATTCCCGTAACTTTTCCTTCAACTACCTGTCCTGTTCTGTAATTCATAAGATTTTTTCTCTTTCTCAGCAAGTATACCACAGTTTAAATTATATGATATACTTTAGACCGAGGTTTATATATGTTGTTCAGAGAAATGTATCCTTTCTGGTCTGCGATCATATCCGCTATCATCGCGCAGGCTTTGAAACCACTTATATATTATGCAAAAACACGGAAATGGCGGCTGCAGCTTGCGTTCTCTTCCGGCGGTTTCCCGAGTTCGCACAGCGCCCTGGTCAGTGCGCTCGCGCTTTCTGTCGGACTGCAGGAGATGTTCCGGTCAGCCCTCTTTGCGATCGCGCTTACGCTTGCGGTCATCGTGATATACGACGCGGCAAATGTGAGGTATTATAGTGGACAGAACGTCAAAGTTACGCAACAATTAGTCAAGGATGTTCAGGATGCCCTGCATACCGAGTTTGAAGATCCGATCTATGATGTGAAGCTGAAGGATGTTCTCGGACACCGGTGGAGCGAAGTTATTGCCGGTATTATTCTCGGCTGCGGCATCGCTGCTGTATTCCACTATTTACTGTAAGAAAAGAGGCTGCGAATGAGTGAAGCAAATGAAAAAGATGTTCTGGAAAGAATCGAACATACGATAAACAAGATCCGTCCCTATATCCAGGCTGACGGCGGAGACGTTGAACTGGTGGATTATAAAGACGGCATCGTCACCGTGCAGATGCTGGGTGCCTGTGCCGGATGTATGGCAATCGACGCCACGCTGACGGACGGGATCGAAGCACTGCTGATCGATGAAGTTCCGGAAGTAAAAAAAGTACAGATGGCGGAAACACCGCCCTTCCCGTACTTCTACTGAGCTGTCATGAAAATGACAGCTTTTAAAAAGCAGTTTTTCAACTGCTTATAGTTTTTCCGTATCCAGATGTTTGTTTTCAAGCTGTTTGTTGATGAAGCCTCTGAGCAGAATATAGATGACCGCGAAGATCGGCACACCGATGAACATTCCGGGTATTCCGAACAGGGCGCCGCCGGCGATGATCGCGAAGATCACCCAGACATTCGGCAGCCCCAGGGAATCGCCGAGGATATACGGGCCGATGATGTTGCCGTCGACCTGCTGGAGGATCAGTATGAATACCGTGAACTCGAGTGCCTGCAGCGGATTGATGATGAACAGGATGAAGATGCACGGGATCGCGCCGAGGAACGGCCCGAATACCGGGATCATATTTGTAAATCCGATCACGACCGCGATCAGTGCCGTATACGGCAGTCCCATCAACGAGACGATCACATAGCACAGAATGCCGATGATCAGCGAATCCAGCGCCTTGCCGAAAATAAACCGGTTGAACATGCGTCCGGTCAGGCCGAGCACATACATGATCTTATCCGCAAAATTCTTCGGCATCAGGGCATAGGTCATCTTTTTAAACTGCATGGTAAACTTTTCCTGGTCAAGCAGAAGATATACCGCAAGGATCAGTCCGATGAAGAAATTCAGCACCGTGCTCACAACTGAGACGGAATAGGAAACGATCTTGTTCAGACCACCCTGCGCATCAGTCAGCCATGTGCCGAGCTGGTCCCTGAGCAGGTCCAGTATCTTGTTGAGATAAGACGCCAGTTCCGTATTGTTTCCGTTGATCTTGGTGATGAATTCCTGCACAGACCGGAAATAATCATCCAGCGCCGAAGCCAGACGGGAAGCGCTGTCTATCAGCTGCGGGATGAGGATCGAGAAGAATGAAGTCAGGATCAGCAGGAGTACGATCATGGAAACCGCAACCGCGATCCTCCTCTTAGTCGTCTTTTTCCATTCAAACCGGCTGAGCCAGTTATTCTCCACGATATTGCGCAGCGGCACAAGGATAAAGGAAAAACACAGACCGAATACAAACGGAGACAGCGCATTCCAGAGCTTGCCGAAAACAAAAGCAAATGCCGGAATATGCTGGAGGATCAGGTAGAATAAAACGACAGCACATCCCGATATGGTATATGCCTGGATCTTGTTTTTTGTTTCTTCCGGAAGATTTTTATAGTTCATATATATTGTCCTGTTAATGCATTATAGCATGTTTCTGTATATTCTCCGTTCGTATTTGTTTAATATTCATTGACATTTATGCATGACAGTGATTAAATACTTATGCGTTTATCACGAATTGGGGAAGAGAGTCAGCTCTGTGATCCCATACCAACCTGCAAAAGTAAGGTGGTTCCGCTGACATCGATAAAGTAAGACAGTATTTTATTGAGGCTCCTTGCGTGATAGACAGAAAGGAGTTTTATTTTATGTCTAAAGTATTTTTTACCTCGGAATCCGTTACCAGCGGACATCCCGATAAAGTCTGCGATTCCAT
>CACZPD010000217.1 GCA_902782955.1 uncultured Erysipelotrichaceae bacterium | reverse complement strand
CAGGTCACCTTTCCGGATTTCAAATTCCTCGCCGTCCAGAGCGCGCATTTTCATTTCGATATCATCCACGACCGTGATCTCACGGGCAGGAAGTTTTGCAAGATTATAGAAATGGAGCGGCTGGCCTGTTTCCAGCATGACGAAGTTGGAAATATCGACAACGTTGTTGATGGAATTCATGCCTGCCGCATGCAGGTAGTTCACCATCCATACCGGACTGGGGCCGACTTTTACATGGTTGACGACCTTGCCGGTGAATGCTGTGCATCCTGCCGCTTTGGTCGCAACGGTAAAATTACCCTTTTCACCGATATCGCTTCTGCCTGCATAATCCGGCCATTTCACTTCCCGATGCAGGATCGCGCCGACTTCCTTCGCCATGTTCCACATTGCGGAGCAGTCTGCCCTGTTGGGTGTCAGTGATACATCCAGGATCGTGTCATCCAGTCCCAAATAACCGAATACGTCTTTTTCACCTACCGGCGCATCTGCCGGCAGTTCTTCGATCCCGCTGGCCTGTGCTTCGGTAAGATACTTTTTATCAACTCCGAGTTCGAACAGGGAACAGATCATACCGTTGGAATTATATCCCCTGACCTGTCTTGACGCGATGGTCCCTCCGGGCAGTTCGGCTCCGGGGAGTGCTGTAATGACCTTCAGGCCTTTCCGGCAGTTGGGGGCGCCGCATACGATCTCATAGATCTCTTCCGGATCCCGGCTGACCAGGACCTTCGTAGCATGGAGATGGGTATCCGGGATATCTTCGCATTCCAGGATCTCGCCGATCACCAGGTTTGTACCCTGTGCCTGCGGTTCGATCCCTTCGACTTCGAGGCCGGCAGTTGTCATTTTTGCGGCGAGTTCTTCGGGTGTTACACCGCTCAGGTCAACATATTCACTTAACCATTTATAACTTAATCGCATTGTTCTATCCTCCTCTTAGTCGAACCTGTTGAAATTCTTCAGGAATCTCGAATCGTTGATATAGAAATTACGGATATCATCGATACCGTATTTCAGCATAGCCACACGCTCCAGACCGACGCCGAACGCAAATCCGGTGCATTTTTCGGAATCAAAGCCGTTCATTTCAAGTACATGCGGATGCACCATGCCGGCACCGAGGATCTCGATCCATCCGCTGCCCTTGCATACGGAGCATCCCTTGCCGTTGCAGAACGGACAGGAAACATCGACTTCAACACTCGGTTCCGTGAACGGGAAGTAGGACGGACGGAAGCGGATCGTACGTCCGTTCCCGAACATGCGGTTTGCCATATATTCCAGCGTGCCTTTCAGATCAGCAAGAGTAATATGCTCACCCACTACCAGGCCTTCACACTGCATGAACTGGTGACTGTGTGTCGCGTCATCGTCGTCACGTCTGTAAACTTTGCCCGGGCAGATCAGTTTGATCGGTGTTTTTCCGCCGGCTTTTTCCAGTTCCCTCATCTGCATGGCAGTTGTGTGTGTTCTGAGCAGTGTGTTCGGGTCAATATAAAATGTATCCTGCATATCTCTCGAAGGATGGTCCTTGGGGATATTCGCAAGTTCAAAATTATAATAATCGGCTTCCACTTCCGGACCTTCGGCCACGGTATATCCCATACCGAGGAAGAGGTCTTCGATCTCCTGCTGGATCATGATCAGCGGATGTGTCGTGCCGAGCGACAGGCGGCTTCCCGGAAGCGTTACATCGATCTTCTCTTCTTCCATTCTTGCCAGAACTGCCGTTTTCTGCAGTTCAGCCTGTCTTTTCTCAACTGCTTCGGAAACGGTCTGCTTGCACACATTGACCTTCTGTCCGAATTCCGGTTTTTCTTCCTTGCTTAATGAGCGCATATAGCTCATGAGTTCCTGAATGCTGCCCTTTTTTCCGAGATACTGCACACGTACCTGTACCAGTTCTTCAGGATTCTGTGCTGCTTCGATCGCTTTCAGCGCAGCAGTCTGAACTTCCAAGATCTTTTCGTCCATTTTCTGATTCCTCCCAATAAAAAATTCCTGTACATATGCACAGGAACGTCAATAACGCGGTACCATCCTATTTCGTACTAAAAGTACGCACCTTAATTTATCCTTTAACGGGGATCGGCCGTAGATGGTTAATCTCACTGGAAAAGTGAATTTCATCCGGATGCGTTAACAGGATCTTTTCAGCTGCCGATCCCTCTCTCTTGTTCCGTGTATCCGGCTACTTGGTCTTTTCGTACGCTTTCCAAAGTATTATAGATGAAATTTCCGTAAATGCAAAGAAAGATTTCCTATATCCGCAGATACAGGGAATCCAGATCGTCAAACGACAGGATCACCGCATCGCCGAACAGGCTGACGGAATCATTGTCGATCAGCACGCCGCCGCTTTCACCGCACACGACCGCATCTCTTCCGGTCTCCTCGATTTTCCGGATCACTCTGCCGACCTGTTCTTCGCTCTCCGCATAGTGCATTTCCAGGATCAGACCATCCCCGTCTGCCAGAAGGCTGCCGCTGTCACCTTCCGCGACAACCAGGCCGGAATAATGCCGCAGAGCCGTAAAAAGATCAAGATCCAGAAAATGCCCGCAGAGCAGAGAAGGATCATGTTCCGCAATGATCACCGCATCCGACATTTCCACAAGTTTCGCTGCTTCATAATCGTCTTCCGTCCGGAGCTTTCTGATCCTCGAAGGAGAAACCCCGTTTTCCGCCAGCATCTCCACAAGGATAACTGTGGGATCCGGCTGGATAAACCACGGATCATCAGGATAGCGGTCTTCTTCAAAATCGATGATGAGGACCCTGTCCTCAGGCCTGATCAGTGCCCGGATCCAGTTTTCTTCTGTCTGCAGCTGACTGATAAATAAATGTTTCATACGTGTATAATGTACAACTCTCGTTTATAATTTGTACAGAGGTAGAATATGAAGCGATATCATGTTTTTGTGGAAGGCCGCGTCCAGGGAGTAGGTTTCCGCAGCTTCTGCATGCTGAATGCGCAGAGGCTGAATCTGACCGGCAATGTCAGAAATCTTACCAACGGCATCGTCGAGATGTTCGTGCAGGGAGAAGAAGCGGATATTGACCGTTTTCTCGCCATTGTGGAGAAAGGCAATACCTGGATCCGCGTGGACGAGGTCTCCGTCAAGCCCGTACCGGTCGTCGAAGGCGAAAAAAAATTCGGATACAGCCATTACTGAGCTGATCCGATTTTTTATTTCCTGTAAGTATACATGATGATGCCTGCCGCCACACCTGCGTTCAGTGATTCGAAGCCGTCCATTTCGATCTTCAGGATCCTGTCCGCGGCATCCAGACATTTCCGGGAAACCCCCTGTCCTTCGCTTCCGATGATGAATGCCATCCTGTCCGATGAATCGATCTGTGACATCTCTTCCGCATTGCGCAGGGCTGAAGCGATGACGCAGACATTTTCTTTTTTCAGCTCCCCGATCACATCGGGAAGTGAGGCATAGATCACTGGTATATGGAATACAGCCCCCTGTGTGGAACGCAGGGCTTTTTCGTTGTAGATATCACAGGTATCAGGTGAACACCATACAGCATCGAATCCGAAGGAAACTGCTGTCCTGACCATGGTTCCGATATTGCCGGGATCCTGGATCCCGTCCAGCAGAAGCAGTCTGTTATAGGATCTTACTTCCGGATCCGGTTTTCTGCAGACAGCGATGTAATGTGTGCCGGATACACTTTCCGACAGTTTTTTCATGACCGGTTCCGTAACGAAAACCGTTTCGGGTGCTTCAAACACAGGATCATCCAGATCCGTGACCAGTGTTCTGACACGTCCGGCATCCAGCGCTTCCTGTGTCATATGTTCCCCTTCCGCAAGAAACAGTCCGGTCCGGTCTCTCTCTTTTTTCTGCCGCAGTTTCATCCATTGCTTGATCCGGCCGTTCTGCAGGGATGTGATTTTTTCCATGTTGTCTTTCATCATTCGTCCATCCTTCTCTGCCGTACAACTTCAAATGTCAGAACAGCCGCAGCCGCAGCTGCATTCAGCGCGTTGCGGAAATCGTTTGCGTATGGAATATAGATATTCTGATCCATCTCAGCCAGCACGCCGGAAGACAGTCCGCGCATCTCACCGCCGATCGCGATCAGCACCGGTCCCTTCAGATCTGCGTCCGTATAGACCGAGGCGTCCCTTCGCATCGCCGCGTAACAGGTAACGCCTTTCTTTTTGATATCCCGGATCAGATCCGGAAGATCATCCGCCATGACGATGTTCATGTATTCGGAAGCTCCCGCGCTGGATTTCAATATCGTGCTTTCCGCGTTTTCCCAGTTCCTGCGGCGGGTTATGATCCCATTGCAGCCGCCGCTGTAAAGCGTACGCAGAATATATCCGAAATTGAACGGGTCTTCGATCCCTTCCGTCAGTGCAAGGAAAACATTGTCTTCCGTGAAGCAGTCACCGATATCCTGATATTTCCTGCTTTCTGCTTCCGCCGCGATTCCCCCGTGGGTCTTCCCGGCAGTCATATTCTCGATCTCCTCCCGGCTCACGAAAGCAACCGGGACATTTCTCTCTTCCGCCCGATGCAGGACAAAGCGGACTTCCCTGTCTTTTCTTTCCGCATCGATATAGATTTTATTGATTTTTCTTCTTCCTGCCAGAAGCGCCGCTTTTACGCTCAGCATTCCTTCAAGGATCATCGGCTCCTCCTGATCATATCGCCTTCTTTCATCCCGGACGGCATCGGTATGGTTACTTCCGCCATCGGATGACGCGATATTTCCATGTATTCCCCTTTATCGTTTTTCATCCACTCGAAAACAAACGGTTCATATGTTCCCGACGGGGAAAGAATCTCTGCTTTTTCCCCTTTTGAAAACGGATTCCTCGTCCGGATGACTGCTGTTCCGGATGTCTTGTCACAGGACAGTACAGTTCCGAGAAAATCATGATTCACATCCACATTCGTATTCGGATGATAGATGATCGAATCCCGCGCATCCGGGTTATCGTAAAATCCCGTCCAGATATCCCGGTTCTCGCTTTTCCGCATCTCATCACGGTACATCCGCTTTCTTTCTTCATCCAGAGGTCCGCCTTTGCGGAGGATCTCATCGATACAGCGGCGGTATACGCTGACAACGGAGGCGATATAGAATTCCGTTTTCATCCTTCCTTCGATTTTAAAGGAAGATACACCTGCTTCCATCAGGTCATAAAGATGATCCAGACACATCAGGTCCCTGGATCCCATCGTGAACAGATCATCCTGTTTTGTCAGTTCCGTTTCTCCCTGATACAGGTGATACTGCCAGCGGCAGGACTGGGCACATCCGCCCCGGTTGGCATCTCTCAGCGTCATCCGGTTGCTTAATGTGCAGCGCCCCGAATAGTTGACACACATGCCGCCGTGGATAAATGCTTCGCTCGGCACACCGCCTTCCGCCGTGATCCTGCGTACATCTTCCATCGTGCATTCCCTTGCCAGGACGACTCGGTCAATATCCAGATGCTTTTTCAGAAAACGTACCGCGCTGCTGTTCGTCACGGACAGCTGGGTGGAACAATGCACTTCCAGCTCAGGCGCATACTTCTTTGCGCAGTTCATAATATAGGGAGATGCGCAGATCACCGCATGAACGCCGCATTCCTGCAGGAAGCGCAGATATTCCGCCAGTCCTTCCAGGTCTTCATCATGGGGAATGATATTTACAGTCACATGGACATGCGCACCGTATCCGCATGCGAAGGCACAGATCTCCCGTATATCGTCATATGTGAAGTTGGACGCCCTGGAACGCAGTGAAAAACTGCGGCCGCCGATATATACGGCATCCGCCCCATAGCGTATGGCAGTCTTCGCCCGGGCAAGATCTCCTGCCGGGGCAAGCAGTTCCGGTCTATTTAACTGTTTTATTTTCATAATAACCTTTTGTAAAAGCGATACCGGGGTATGCTTCGATCAGCGCCTGCTCGCACTCACGCGCATTTTCCGATGCGGCCGTGCGGTATGTCCTGACGGCGTCAGAAACACATTCCTCCGGCAGAAACGCCGCGTTGATGATCACCTGCACATCACCTTCCTGTTCCAGGGCGCATACCTCCGGAACCGAAGTCAGGACCGCATCCATATATACAGCTGTATAATTCTTATCTTCATATACCGGCATGAATCCTTCCCGGCTTTCTTCACGGATCCGGATATCATTCCTGTATTTCAGGATCTCTGTTTCTTTTCCTTCTCCGTAGAGGCTCAGCAGCGGCCGTCTGGAAACACTCATGATCTGGTATCCGTGTCCCTGGATCATATACTGACCTGCCGGGATCCCCAGATGTGTGATCTCTTCCGCACTCAGCAGCGGTGATACAACGACTGCCTTCAGGCCGCAGGAAAGCCACCATTGAATGTCTTCCCTGTTGGTCATGAGTGTCTGCGGGTCATAGATCATCCTGCCGGCTGTGCCCTGTTCCTCCGCCGCCGCAAACAGTCCTGGATCCGAAAAAAAGATACCGTCAGCGGAAAGGACGGCCGCATCACGAAGAAGTGCTTCCGCAGCGGGCATTTCCTCCTGCGAAAACAGTTTATCTGCCTGCAGATAGACTTCCATTCCCATATCTCTGACCGTCTGTATGCAGGCTTCCAGATCCTCTTTTGTGAAGCAGGTACACGGACTGAACGCATAACCGTTCAGCGGAAGGATCACTCCGTCCGCGCCGCATTCCCTGTACTTCCCTATAGATTCTGTGTCTGCACAGCGCACTAATATCTTTTTCATCTGTATTATTGTATCCTGTTTCCCCCTGATAGAAAAGGCATCTTGTTGCATAGCAGATGGATTTATGGTAGTCTGCATATATCATTGATGGCGGCGTTAAGTGCTGTGATTGGGGCATCACGGACGAAAAGGATATCTTGCGGTCAGTCATCATTCCCATTAAGTGAAATATCTCCTTTTTTCACTGATGGAGAAAGGAGGATATTATGTTCACAAAAGAATACTGGAAATCATCATTTGACCATCTTAAAGACATCAGATATCTGACGATCATGGCGGTATTCATCGGCATGAAAGTTTTGATGAAGTCTTTTTTCATTCCGGTCACACCAACTCTGCGGATCTACATGACCTTCCTGTTTGCGGCTGTCGAGTGTTCCATCATCGGACCGGGTGCGGCCATCGTTTCCGGGTGCGTTACGGACCTGATCGGCTTTATGCTGTTTCCCAACGGTGCCTTCTTTATCGGCTATACCATTTCGGAAATGACGGGACATCTTGTCTATGCCCTGATGCTGTACAGGAAAAAGATCTCCGTGCTCCGGATCTTCATTGCCAAATTCATAAACAACTATTTCACCAACGTCATCCTCGGGTCACTGTGGAACCATATTATTGTCGGTAAGGCATTTCTTTACTATGCCGGCAAAAGCATCATCAAGAATACGCTGATGCTGCCGGTTGAAGTTGTCCTGCTGGTGCTCCTGTTCAATCTTCTGATCCCTTCCATGAAACAGAGACGGTTTATCGGCGAGGAGAACAGAACTCCCATACCTTGGAGATAGCCGCATTGTGCTATAATTTGAATCATGATCAGAAAACATTATGAAATCGTCAAAAAAGATATAGCCGGAAAAGCTGATCTCTGTATTGTTTCGAAACATCGTACAGCGGATGAGATCATGGAATACTACCATGAAGGACAGCGGATCTTCGGTGAAAACCGGGCTGCGGAACTGAAGCAGAAAGCGGAAGTCCTGCCGGAAGACATCGAATGGCATTTT
>CACZPD010000216.1 GCA_902782955.1 uncultured Erysipelotrichaceae bacterium | reverse complement strand
GAACTTTTTCCGGAGAGTCCCTGGCCGGAAGAACAATATCATTATGAGCTGCATGAGAATCCCTTTGCGCAGGTATACGTCCTGGAGAAAGACGGCCGTGCGGCAGGGTATGCGGATCTTTGGATCCTGTATGACCAGGCACAGATCGCCAATATCGGTGTTTCAAAGGAATTTCAGCGGCAGGGCTGCGGGCAGGAGCTCCTGCAGTACTGCATCACGGAAGCAATTCATCAGAATTGTGAAAACATCACGCTGGAAGTGCGCATTGACAACACCCCGGCGATCACACTGTACGAAAGAAACGGTTTTATCAACGCTGCCGTACGCAGGAACTATTACGAAGACGGCACAGATGCGTACCTTATGATCAAACCGCTCGGAGGATTGGAATATGACGAAAATACTGGCAATTGAATCGAGCTGCGATGAAACGGCATGCGCTGTTATAGAAGACGGCTGCAGAATACTTTCGAATGTCGTATCATCCCAGATCGATGTGCATACGAAATTCGGCGGTGTAGTGCCCGAAGTCGCCAGCCGGATCCATGTGGAGAATATTTCCGCTGTCATTGCGGAAGGAATCGGGCAGTCCGGCTGCACTATGGATGAAATCGACGCTGTCGCATATACGCAGGGACCCGGCCTTGTCGGATCGCTGCATGTCGGTGTCCAGGCCGCGAAAACACTGGCCTGGATGTATCACAAGCCGATCATTCCGATCCACCATCTGACCGGCCATATCTACGCGAACCGGTTTGTCAGGGAACTGAAGTTCCCGCTGATGGCGCTTGTCGTTTCAGGCGGCCATACAGAACTGGTCTGGATGAAGAATGACTGGGATTTCAATGTCATCGGAACAACGACAGACGACGCGATCGGTGAAGCCTATGATAAAGTTGCCAGGGTCCTCGGTCTTGGATATCCGGGCGGACCTGCGATCGACAAGCTGGCAAAAGAAGGAAAACCGCATTATACACTCCCTGTGCCGAAGACGCAGAATGATTTCGATTTTTCATTCTCAGGTCTGAAGACTGCCGTGCTGCAGCTGGCGGACAGGGAAAAGCGAAAAGGAAATGAAGTGGATCCGGCAGATCTCGCATGGTGCTTTCAGGAAACAGCGCTGGGAGGTCTTGTAAAGAAAACAGTCCAGGCAGTGAAGCAATACCATCCGGCCATGCTGGTGCTGGCAGGCGGCGTTGCGGCCAATTCACGGCTGCGTGTCATGATCGAAGAAGAAATGAAGGATGTGCCGGAAACAGAACTGATCATTCCGCCGTTAAAATACTGTACAGACAATGCGGCTATGATCGGCGCCAGCGCTTATATCGCATGGCAGCACGGTCTTTTCGGAACACTGGATGCCGCTGCGGATCCCGGTCTTGAAATGCCGTGTGAAGAAACCGATTGTTCATAAAATGAATAATTTCACAAACTGTGCCGATATATGATATGATGTTTGAGTATTTTTATGTCAAACAGAAAAGTGCCGAAGGCAACATTACAGAGATATCCGATTTATCTGAAAGCACTGCGGAAACTCAAGGAAGAGGGCGTGGACAGGATCATGTCAAAGGAACTGGCAGATTATGTCCTGATCGAATCCACAACGATCCGCAGGGATTTCAGCTTTTTGGGAAGCCTGGGAAAACAGGGCTACGGATATAATGTGGATGATCTGATCCGGCGGTTTTCCGAAGAACTGGGGGTAAGCTTTGATGAGAAGATCATTCTCGTCGGAGTAGGTAATCTCGGAAAAGCACTGCTGAATTACAATAACTGGAATCATGTTGTCGGAGAGATCGTCTGCGCATTTGATATCGATCCGGAAAAATGCGGGGATGCGGGCGTACCGGTCTATGATCTGAAAGATCTGCCTGAAAAAATGCCGCCGGGATGCCGTATTGCCATATTGTGCATACCGGATAATGTCCAGCAGACTGTCGATCTCCTGATCGAAAACGGAATTGTCGGGTTTGTCAGCTTTGTGATGGAACATTTCTCGGTTCCGCCGGGAATCCTTGTCCGTCAGATGGATATCGTATCCAGCATTCAGGAGCTGGTGTTTCAGACAAATGCAATGAAGGAATAAATAAGGGGGAATTATATATGCCTACAGAAATGAGTATCCGTGAACTTTATCAGCTTACAAGTGAAGGAACAGAGCTGGAAAAAGACCAGGTGGAATATATTCAGCTTCAGGGATGGATCCGTACGAACCGCGCAGGAAAGAACGTATCCTTTATTGCCCTGAACGACGGAACATATTATCAGAACGCGCAGCTGGTGTATGACCGTGACACATTGGCAAATTATGATGAGGTCACAAAATATCTGACCGGAACAGCGATCTCCGTGATCGGCAAATATGTCGTGACACCGGATATGAAGCAACCTTTTGAGATCCATGTCATGGGGGTGACGCTGGAAGGCGCATGCGACAACAGCTATCCGCTCCAGAAGAAGCGTCATTCATTTGAATATCTGCGCGAGATCGGACATCTCCGTCCGCGTACCAATACATTCTCGGCTGTATTCCGTGTCAGAAGCTGTCTGGCTATGGCGATCCATGAATTCTTTCAGAGCCAGGGGTTTGTATATGTCAACACACCGATCATTACCGGCGCGGACGCTGAAGGCGCCGGAGAGACCTTTACCGTAACAACACGGCAGGATGACAAGTATGAAGAAGACTTCTTCGGAAAACATGCTTCGCTGACCGTCAGCGGACAGCTGCAGGCAGAAGCCTTTGCGCTG
>CACZPD010000215.1 GCA_902782955.1 uncultured Erysipelotrichaceae bacterium | reverse complement strand
TCTGTCACTGGAAAAATACCAGCTCTTGGCGATATTGATAATGCAGCTCTTTGCCCATCCGTAACGGTCGGCATAGCGTACATCAACCTCTTCCTGTGCCTTGACATAGGAATCGAAATCAGCGAGAACGAAGAATTCATCGTTTTTCATCATGAGTTCGTCATAGATGATCCGGAAATCATTCGGGTCATTGCTCCAGACCGGATTGATGAATGTATTCATGACATTGCGGATGCGTTCATCCCTGTCCAGATACTCACGGGCATTGTAGTGATAACGGAGATTGTTGACGCCGTCAACGTTCATGCCGAAAATAATGTCATTTTCACGGCCGACCAGTTCATCAATTTCAACTGTAGCGCCGTCCAGTGTTCCCAGCGTAATGGCACCGTTCATCATGAACTTCATGTTCCCGGTTCCGGAAGCTTCTTTTCCTGCTGTACTGATCTGTTCGGATACATCAGAACCCGGCATCAGTATTTCGGACATGGAAACATTGTAATTCGGCAGGAAGACTACCTTCATCTTCTGATTGACATCCGGATCGCTGTTGATCTTTTTGGCAACACAGTTGATCAGCTTTATGACCTTCTTGGCAAAGACATAGGAACCGGCTGCTTTTGCCGCAAAGATATAGGTATGCGGCAGGATCGTATAATTCGGATCGCTCTTGAGTCTCTGATAGCGGTATATGACATGCATGATATTCAGCAGCTGTCTCTTGTATGCGTGGAGACGTTTTGCCTGGGTATCGATGATGGAATTCGGATCGATCTCAATACCGGTCGTTTCCAGAACATATTTGGCAAGATCGTTTTTACGCAGTTGCTTGATCTTCAGGAATGCTTCCTGGACTTTGCGGTTATCAGCGTATTTCGCAAAGTTGTCGAGATCCCTGTATTTGATCTGATACGAACGGCCGATCGTTTTGTCCAGCAGTTCCTTTTGTTCCGGATTTGCATACAGCATCCATCTGCGCGGTGTGATGCCGTTGGTCTTGTTGCTGAAGCGTTCCGGCCACATTGTGTAGTAATCACGGAAAAGCTCATCCTTCAGGATGTTGCTGTGAATGCGGGCAACTCCGTTGACACTGTGGGAACCGACGATCGCAAGGCTTGCCATGTGTACCTGGTTGTCCTTGATAATGCGCATTCTCTGTACCATGGAAGGATCATGCGGGAATCTCTCACGTACGCTGTTGCAGAAACGGTTGTCGATCTCTTCGATGATCATGTAGATACGCGGCAGCAGTTCCTTGATATAGCGGATCGGCCAGCGTTCGAGCGCTTCGCTCATGACCGTGTGATTGGTATAGGACATGACTTCTTCAACGATCCGTTTTGCGTCATTCCACTGGTATCTGTGCTCATCCATCAGGACACGCATCAGCTCCGGAATCGCGAGAACCGGGTGTGTATCATTCAGCTGTATCGCAACGAGTTTGCCTAAGTCATCAAGGTTGTCATGTGTTTTGAGATAATCCTTTACAATGCAGTGGATACCTGCGCAGACAAAGAAATACTGCTGTTTCAGACGCAGGAATTTTCCTTCTTCTGTTGAATCATCCGGATATACGTTCAGACAGATCTCTGCAACTTCCGACTGATATTTCCGGTAATCGACACCTGCCGGGATATAGTCAGAAGCTTCCGCACTCCACAGACGCAGCGTATTTGTCATCTTTGTATGTGCACCGACAAGCGCAACATCATACGGGACAGCCAGAATATGCGTCGCATTGACATGCTTGAAATGCATATCACCCTTTTCGTCATAGGATACATCGAGATTTCCGTAGAACTTCACGTCAACAGCGTGCTTCAGCTTGCGGATCTCCCATGGATTGCCGATGCGCATCCAGTTGTCCGGCATTTCCAGCTGCTCGCCTTCCGGTGAGATGACCTGGCGGAAGAGACCGTTGGTATAACGGATGCAGTTGCCGTTGATCGGGTAGTGCAGAGATGCTCCGGAGTCCATAAAACACGCAGCCAGTCTGCCGAGACCGCCGTTTCCGAGACCCGGATCATTCTCCAGTTTCGCAATTTCCTTATAATCAATACCGAGGTCCGCAAGTCCGTTGACAACGATATCATAAATGCCGAGATTCTTCAGATTGCTGGTCAGCAGCTTGCCGATCAGGAATTCCATCGAGAAATAATATACCTGTTTTGCCTGCTGGCTTCTTTCAGCTACTTTGGTGTCTTTCCAGTTGACATTGATGTAGTCACGCACCATTTTGCCGAGTGCCATATACATTTCTCTCGGGTCGGTATCAGAAACCATCGTTCCCGTAGAGGAAACAAGACGGCTGGTGAACTCTCTCTTAAACTCTGTTTTGTTTCTGAACATGTATCTCTCCGTTTCTAATTTTTTCTCTTTTTCCGTTTCGGGCAATGCATCCAGATGGCGCTGAACGGAGCGATCCTGAGTTTGATCCTATAATCAAATCTTGTCTCAGGACGCGGATCTTTCACCGCTTTCACCGGTTCATAATTACACATATTGCAGCCGGAGTAAATATCTTTTTCCGAATTGAGGATCTCGGTATATGTCCCGCTGTACGGAACACCGATATCATAATCTTCATACCCTACCGGAGTCATGTTGAAAAGACATACGATCACTTCCTTTTCACTTTCCCGGTAGTATATATAAATACTCTGACTGTCATTATCTGCATCGATCCATTTGAAGCTGGCATAGTCATAATCGTTTTCATACATGCACGGATGTGATGTATAGATGTTGTTCAGATCGGTAAAATACCGCAGGAAAGCATCATGGACCGGATATCCGAGGAGGAACCAGTCGAGTTCCTTCGCTTCATCGAATTCCCGGAAGGAAGCGATCTCATTACCCATGAAATTCAGCTTCTTGCCCGGATGGGAGAACATGTATGCATAGAGGTTCCTGACCTGCGCAAACTTTTGTTCATATGTACCCCACATCCTGTCAATGACAGTTCTTTTGCCGTGAACATTTTCATCATGGCTGAACGGAAGCAGGAACTTCTCGCTGTAGAAATATGCCATGGAAAAAGTCAGTCTGTGATGATCCCATTTCCGGTAGATCGGATCGGTCTCATAATATTTCAGGGTGTCATTCATCCAGCCAAGGTCCCATTTGTAGTCAAAGCCGAGGCCGTTGTCCAGCGTAGAGGCAGTAACTTTCGGATAGTCGCTGCTGTCTTCCGCGATCAGCATGACAGACGGGAATTCCTTCGAGATGTAATAGTTCATCCTGCGCACGAATGCAAGCGAACCTTCGTTAGTTCCGCGATCCCGGTTTCCGCCCCAGTAGATCAGGTTGGATACCGCATCGATACGGATGCCGTCGATATGATAAATATCACACCAGAATGCGGCCGCGCTCATGAGGAATGAACGTACCTCTTCATTCCAGAGGTCGAAATTCATCGTTCCCCACTGGCTTTCCGCGTCTTCCGGCTTTCTGTATTCATACAGCGGCTCCCCGTCAAAATAACGAAGGCCGAATGCGTCCTTGACGAAGTGGACCGGCACCATATCGATGATCACACCGATGCCTGCCTTGTGGCACGCATTCACAAAAGACGCAAATTCTGTCGGATTCCCGTAACGGGAAGTAAGCGAGTAATATCCGCT
>CACZPD010000214.1 GCA_902782955.1 uncultured Erysipelotrichaceae bacterium | reverse complement strand
GGTCCTTCGAGGAGGCTGCTCCTATGCGGAAGTGGCAGAGGAGCTTGAAGGTAAGCTGAGCCGTCAGGTTGTGGGCCAGCTTTTCCATCGCCGGGTGAAAGAACTGAACGCGGACCTGAGTGAGGATGCCGCTTGGTACAGAGAGCTTCTGGAAGAAGGTCCATACCTTTTCTATCGGGGCATCCTCAGTCGCGGGCGTCGTTGGCCATGAAATCCAACTCATCGAACATCTCGCTGTAATAGCAGGGACTCAAGTTATCAATCGATTTTGCATCGTATTTCTGAAGAATGTGCTGCACCGTTTCCTTCCCTAAAAGGGCGGCAACATCAGCGGCTGCGTTCTCCAGATTTATGATCCAGTCTTTCTTGCTCATCATTTTTCGCTTCACCATCCAGTCTTGAATCTTCAGGGTAGGTCATCCCACCGTCTTCCGGGAAATTTTTAATCGTGCATCCGAACTTTTTTGTCTGCCATCGCAGTCAAGATGTTGAAGATGACGATCAACTGTGATATAATATCCGCAGTGCGCAATGGCGCATGCGCTTAGTGAGGCCCACTCACTGCCTATAATCTTATCTGAGCCCACCTCAAAAGTAATTGCCGCCGTTTTGCCCTCAAATTGCCATCGTTTTTCCGATACTACAGAAAGGAGGTCTGCTACGGATGAGCGAATACAACGTCTCTTCGCTGATAAAAATCATGCAAGAAGGCCTCGCGGAAACGCAGGAAAATGCAGGGCGAATGATCCTTGATCCCGTAGCACAGCAAGTCCAAGTTGATGTAGACGGAAAGATGATCACAAACCTGGTAAAGCGGAGAAGGGACGTCCATACAGAAATAAAAAATGCCTTGACCAGACCAGAGGTCGTAGCCAAGGCTGAGGCAGCGATAATTAAAGATGTTGTTCCAAAGATCAGTAAAATACTGATCGACGATATCTGTACAAAGATATTAAACGTACTTCGTGGGGATAAGAGCGTGCCAGCGAAGGTCGTCACGCGCATGCAGAAGTACTATGACGACGATAAGTATAATGAGTTCTATACACAGGCCATCCTGTATTCCCTGAGCCGAGACAATCTTTCTCATGATCAGGAAATGAAGGATACTGATCTCTTCTTTATTGAGGAAGCAAATTATAAGTGCCCGTTATCTGGAACAAAGCTGTATAAACGCGTCAAGGGTGAAATGGTGCGAAAGTATCATATCATCCAGATCTACCCGGATGACCTTACCAGAGAGCAGGCTGAAAGGTTTAATAAAATAAAGCCTGCTCCTGCCAACCTCGACTCCGGTGATAATATGATCGCATTATGCCCGGATTGTGCAGAAGCCTATCTCCAGAATCCGACACCTGAAGAATATGCACAGCTACTCCAGAAAAAGAAAGAGATTGTTCGTATTCATAATGGGAGAATTGCGGCTTCAGGAACCCAGTTGGAAAAAGAGATCGAGGATATTGTCCGGGCGATTATCGGAATCGATAAAACAACACAGTTGAAGCCCTTTACTGAAGCGGTCAAGGTCAAGGAGAAGATTCGGTCTGAGTTTTTTGCCCTGCAGCAAGAAATGGAGGATCGGGTCGTCAAGTACTATCCGTTTATTGAAGAGAAGTTTTCTGCACTCGATGGCATCAATGGGGTGTCCTTTAATGTCATACGGTCGGAAGTGAATTCCGTATACGAGAAATATGAAGCGGCGGGAATGAACCAAGAAGAGATATGCGACGAACTATCTGATTGGATACTGGACAGCTTTGGATTTGGAAGAAGCCACAAAACAGCCGGAAACATTGTAGTGTCTTTCTTTATTCAGCTCTGTGATGTGTTCCATCCTATTGAGGAAGCTGAAATGCCCAAGCCAGAAGATGAAGGAGATACCAATGAGATTACCGAGTAAAGTGACGCCTTACAGGAAAAGCGTCTTAGCGAAATTCCCTGTAGTAATCAAGGTTTTACAACAGGGTGACATTAGGCCGGGGGATCTCTATCAGAAGGTTAAACGTGGTGTTGATATGGCGGACTTCATTGAGATACTCGATGCCTTATTCTTGCTGGAAAAGGTAGATTTCGTACCAGGAAAGGGGG
>CACZPD010000213.1 GCA_902782955.1 uncultured Erysipelotrichaceae bacterium | reverse complement strand
TCCAGTGTGCGGACAGGTGTTCCTGCTTCACATGCAGTCTTCAGTTTCAGCAGTGTCTCATATTCTTCCTGGGCGCCTTTTTCCTTTGTCTTCGCTTTTCTTTCCACCTTTGCGATCCGGTTTTCCACTGTTTCCAGATCAGCGATGGATAATTCGAGATTGATCTCTTCGATATCACGGACAGGATCCACGGTACCTTCTACATGTGTGATATTGGGATCATCGAAACAGCGTACGACATGGCAGATCGCGTCTGTCTGGCGGATATTGCTCAGAAACTGGTTGCCCAGACCTTCTCCTTTGGAAGCGCCCTTGACCAGTCCGGCGATATCTGTAAACTCGAAAGTCGTATAGATCGTTCTCTTCGGATGAAACAGCTTGACGATCTCCTCCATCCTCACATCGGGAACTTCCACAACACCGACATTCGGCTGGATGGTCGCAAAAGGATAGTTTTCCGCAAGCACGCCGCTGTTTGTAATCGCGTTGAATAATGTGGACTTGCCGACATTCGGAAGTCCGACGATTCCTGCAGTTAAAGCCATTTATTTTACCTCACTGTCTGAAGCAGTGTGTTCTATGACACGCTTCAGCTTTCTTTCAAATTCATGACGCGGGAACATGATGATGGCACCGCATCCCTGACATTTGATCTTGATGTCCGCACCGATCCTGGTTACTGTCCAGTACTTGGATTTATGGCACGGATGTTCTTTTTTCATTTCGACAATATCATTCAGTCCGTAAACTTTTTCTGTCATTTCATCTTGTCCTCATAAGCCTGAAATGTATTCTCCAGCAGCATGCAGATGGTCATCGGCCCTACGCCTTTCGGGACAGGCGTGATCGCTGTGGTATGTTCCCTGACATCATCAAAATCCACATCTCCGACAAGATGTCCCGTTTCATCACGGTTGATGCCTACATCAACCACATAGGCGCCTTCCTTCACATACGTATGATCGATCATTTTTGCCCTGCCGATGGCCGCAATGAGGATATCCGCTTCGCGGCATACAGCCGGAAGATCCTTTGTATGTGAATGACAGATCGTCACTGTCGCGTTCTTATCCTGCAGAAGCTTGGCGACCGGTTCACCGACCAGACGGCTCCTGCCGACCACGGCAGCGCGCTTCCCGTCGATCTCACAGCCCATCTTTTCCAGCAGCGCCATGATGCCCTTCGGTGTGCATGGAATGAATCCCTTCTCCTTCAGATACATCCTGCCTACATTGATCCTGTGCAGGCCGTCCACATCCTTATCCGGTGAAATGGTATCGATCGCTTTCTTTTCATCCAGACCTTTCGGCAGCGGCAGCTGCACGAGGATACCGTCTATTTCCGGATCTTCATTGCACTGGATGATGACCTTTTCCAGTTCTTCCTGGGAAGCATCTTCTTCCAGATGAAAGAACCTGCTCGTCATGCCGACCTGTGCACATCCTTTTTCCTTGCCTTTTACGTACGATAAGGAAGCCGGGTTGTTGCCGACGAGAATGACCGCCAGGCATGGGATCCGTTTTCCCGTACTGACCAGTGCTTCTACTTTTTCCTTTAAGATACCCTTTCTTTCAAGGGACAGTTCACTTCCGTATACAATTGTTCCTGTCATATTCCCCACATCTCCTTTGAATCCAGTATGATCGTAACCGGGCCGTCATTCAGCAGCCTGACCTTCATGTCTGCGCCGAATATGCCCTCTTCCACTATATAACCTTTCTGCCGGACTGTTTCATTGAAAACCTTGTAAAGGCGTTCCGCATGTTCGGGCGAACCGGCTTTTGAGAAACTCGGCCGGTTGCCTTTGTGGCAGTCCGCAAACAACGTAAACTGCGAGATCGAAAGAACAGAGCCTCCCACCTGTTCCAGTGACAGGTTCATCTTATCCTGGCTGTCCGTAAAAATACGCAGACCGGTGACCTTGTCCGCCATCTTCTTCACGGTTTCTTCGTTATCTTCATCACAGATCCCGACAAGCAGAAGAAATCCTTTCCCGATCTTTCCGGTAATCTTTCCTTCCACTGTAACGGAAGCCTCCGATACTCTCTGCACTACGATTCTCATGCCTAAAAGTATAACAGATGGAGGGAATGAAAAGGAAACATATATTGTGTGAAGAACATGTGATTTTGGCAGATTCCTTGCAATCAGGCGATTGTTTTATATAGAATAATGTCATGGTTCTGAAAACAGTATTCACATCCATGGCTGTTTCCGCCGCGGTCCTCTTCTGCGGCATGACGCCTTTATATATACACGCAGACTTTGATTCATCACAGGAAAACCTGCGGATCTATGAACTGTCCATGCTGGATGCGGACCCGCTGTACACCCTGAAAAAGAGTGTCCTGTACAACCGTTCGATCGATGATGAAAGCCTTGATCTGACCAATGTGGATCTCGACCGTACAACGATCGAAGTTGACCGGTTTGACCGGAACAGCTCAGGTCTGCAGAGAGTTACAGTCAAGATCGGCATCGTGTCACAGGAAGATAAGGAAAGCGGAGTCAGTTTCGGCTATACATTTACTGAGAATATTGCCCTCAAAATGATCCGGGACTCAGCACCGCAGCTGAAACTGGTCAGCGATGAAGTCATCGTAAACAACAACGACGCATGGAATCCTGATGCGTATATCGCATACATCTACGATGATTCCGGCATCCTGCCGGTCATTCTCGAAGATGACAATGTCAACATGGAAAAAGACGGTCATTATCACGCGACCTATACCGCGATCGACCAGGAAGGCAATAAAACGACTGCCACCATGCTGGTAACAGTCAGAACGCACAAAGAAGTGATCGCTGAAAGAATTGCCCAGGCCAAGGCTGAACGTCTGGCAAGGCTGAACGCCCTCGGCACACGCTTCAACCCGTACGGCGGCGGCTGGAGCAACTGTACATGGGGAGCCTGGCAGCTGGCCTACAGCCATCTCGGCATCCATCTCCCGCAGTGGGGCATGGCAGGCAACTGGGTCAACGGCGCGCAGAGAACCGGGTACAACACCGGCAATTATCCGAAAGTCGGCTCCATCGCCGTATACTCCGGACACGTCGCATATGTGGCGGGCGTATCCGCAGACGGCAGCCGTGTATACATCAAGGAAGGCGGCTTCCTCGGCGGCTATCACGAGCGCTGGGTATCACGCTGGGGTACAGGCTCACAGGCATTAAGAGGTTATATCTATCTGAACGAATGATCCATACGGATCATTTTTTCATTTGATGCATAAAAACAAAAAACCGCATCTCCTGTGAGATACGGCTGTTATCCGTTGAATGCCCTCAAAACCCTGCGGGTAAAGTTCCTGGCCTCTTCAAAGTCGACCTCATTGGGTCTTCCCTTGTTTTTGAGCAGGAACCGTCCTTTGCAGTTGCAGTGAATTTTATATGGTGTGATCCCCTTATGGGCCAGCAGGTTCAGCACCAGTTCCGTGCGGTCTTTCCCGGTTGCGGACGTAGTGAAAAGAGCGGCGCCTTTTACCCTGTTCGCCGGAAGCTGGTCCAGATAATCGAGCAGGACATGATCCGGTCTGCCGGCATAGATTCCCATGCCAATAAACAGCAGATCTGTTTCAGGAAGGACGTGTCTTTCCGCGATATCGATTGCTTCCACACCGCATTCCTGTGCTACGACTTCCGCGACTTTTTTTGTATTTCCGCCTCGTGAGTAATAAATCACATTTACATTCATACTGTTATCTCCATGATGCCCCGGGTCTTCCGGATATGCTTCAGAACCGGTCCGGGACCTGTTTTATCAAAATTAGCACGAAAGAAAAACAAACCGCGCTGTGCGTTAAATTACCGGTCTGTTTTTACGTTGTCATTGTACCATCTGCATATAAAAAATGTCAGTACCCTGACATTTTTCACATAAACTTCACATCATTCCTGCGGAGGGGCAATGTATTTGCTGACATGTTTCCAGACTCCCGCAAATACCGCGATCCCAAGCACACCGACACAGATCAGATCAAAAATCTGCATATTCCCTCCTTATGTGAAAGATATTATAACACGATTTATGCCCTGCCGATACGAAGCAGCCGCATGGCGTTGATCACACACAGCATGGCAACGCCTGTATCCGCGAAGATAGCCATCCACATATTCGCGATACCGAACGCGCCGAGGATCAGCGTCAGGATCTTGATGCAGATCGCGCCGTAGATATTCTGGTTGGCGACCCTGAGGATCCGCTGTGCAGCTTTGACCGCAAGCGCCACTTTGGAAGTCCTGTCATCCATGATCACGACATCCGCGCATTCGATCGCCGCGTCGCTTCCCATGCCGCCCATCGCGATTCCGGTATCTGCAGTTGCCAGAACAGGCGCGTCATTGACACCGTCACCGACAAATGCTGTATTTCCTGTTTTCATCAGTTCTGTAACATGACTGACTTTATCCTGCGGGAGGCAGTCGCCGTATGCGCCGTCAGCGCCGATCTTCTGCGCGATCATATCCGTAACAGCCTGATGGTCACCGGAAATGATCATGCACTTCTTGCCTGCTGCCTGCAGTTCCTTTACCGCACCCTCAGTATCTTCCCGGATCTGGTCACGCAGCACCAGGCAGCCTTCATATTTTCCTTCGGAAGCGACATAGACCAGTGTGCCTGCCGTTTCTTCCTGCGGACATTCAATGCCGTTTTCCTTCATCAGTTTCAGATTGCCTGCCAGTATCTTTCTGCCGTCCAGTTCGGCGGAAAGACCTCTGCCTGCGATTTCCGCTGCGTTCTGAATACGGTCAGGATCGATTTCCTTCCCGTAGGCCGCACGGATGCCTGCCGCGATCGGATGATTGGAATAATATTCCGCATAGGCTGCGTCTTCCAGCAGTTTGTCTTTGTCTTCCGCATGCAGGGTTTCTTCCACCGCAAAGACACCGGAAGTAAGTGTGCCTGTTTTGTCAAATACGACGATATCAGTTTTTGCCAGAGGCTCGATCAGGTTGGCACCTTTTACGAGAACACCGTGGCTGCTGAGACCGCCGATACCGGCAAAGAAAGACAGCGGAATGGAGATGACCAGTGCGCACGGACAGGATATGACGAGGAACGTACATGCCCTGTA
This sequence comes from uncultured Erysipelotrichaceae bacterium, assembly GCA_902782955.1. Next base: position 1,113 of record CACZPD010000213.1, on the reverse strand, counting down.
AATGCCTTCATGGAAATCATGGGTAAATATACCTGTAAGGATCGCCACCGCAACAGCCGCAAATACGACTGTCGGCGTATAGACCCGTGAAAAGCGGGTAATGAAGTTTTCATGTGAAGACTTTCTGGATTCCTGATTTTCCACCAGGTCCAGGATCTTCGATACTGTGCTTTCCCCGTATTCCTTTACGGTACGGATCTCCAGCACACCGTTGATATTCACCGTACCGCTGTATACCGCATCGTTCACATCCACGTCGCGCGGTTCGCTTTCACCGGTCAGACCGGCTGTATCAAGCGAAGATGCGCCTTTGACGATGATGCCGTCAAGCGGGATCTTCTCGCCCGGGCGGACCTGGATGATCTCACCGGTACGTACTTCCTCCGGTGATACACTGATCCATCCGCCGTTTCTGGATACAAGGGCATGATCGGGCCGGATATCCATCAGCGCACCGATGGAACGGCGGCTCCTGGCAACTGCCAGATCCTGGAAATATTCGCCGATCTGGTAAAACAGCATGACGCCTGCCGCTTCGCTGAAATCCTTCAGATACATGGCAGCCAGTGTCGCGACCGACATCAGGAAATGCTCATCGAACAATTGTCCCCTGCCGATTCCCTTGACAGCTTTCCACAGTACGTCATAGCCAAGCACAAGGTAGGAAAGGATCATGACGACTGACTTCACCTGCCCTTTCAGCAGGAGGCCTGCCGCAAACAGGACAGCACCGGCGATCAGCCTGTACAGCATGACCTTCGAATCATCATCTTCATCCTCAGGTGCTATTTTCTTCGCACTTTCAAATGCAGCGATGACCGCTTCCGGTTCTTCCTTCGCGGTAATATCTTTTGCCTCCTGAAGGATCCGTTCACGGTCTTCCGGCGCACAGTCATAAATAAGCGTGCTGTTCAGGAAGCTGATATGGACATTGGAGATCCCCTTGATTCCCTGCAGTTTCCCTTCCAGCTTTGCTGCACAGTCGGCACAGTCCAGACCGGTGATGCTGTATTTTACGGATCTGTCTGTCATCACAGCAGGCTGTTCCTCATGTGCTTCACATGAACATGCATGTTCGTGTTCGTGATGGTGCGAGTGGCCTTTGGATGTCAG
>CACZPD010000212.1 GCA_902782955.1 uncultured Erysipelotrichaceae bacterium | reverse complement strand
CAGGACATTCCATTTTGACGAAGATGTACCGTTCTCGGATATCGAGACATGTACGGATGTGCTCAACAGCAAGCTGCACGGTATTCCTGTAGCGATGCTGCCGGAAAAGATGGAAGAGATCAAGCCGGAGCTGAGCGCTGTCGTAAAAAGACATGACCTGCTGTTCACAGCATTCGTAAGGGCGTTCGTTAAATTTGCCAGTGAGAATATCTACTTCTCCGGCAAGGACAGGATGCTCTACCAGCCGGAATTCGAGGATATCAACAAGCTGAAACAGCTGATGTCGATGCTCGATGATTCCAGCGTATGGCGCCAGATCGGTACTGACAGCACCAGGATGGCTGTGACAACCAACAAGGGCACTGAACTGACATGGATCAATGACGTGGCGATCGTCCGTTCCAGATTCCATGTGAACGATCAGGAAAGCGGACAGCTGCTTGTCGTAGGTCCGAGCAGAATGAATTATGACAGAGTTGTCGCGATGCTGCAGTATGCGGCAAGAATGATAGAAAAGATCTACAACGGGAAAGGCGGTATCTGATGAAAAAAGAAAAAGAACATGAAATAAAAGAAGAAACACCGGTTGAAAACGAGGAAGTCCGGGCTGAAGAAACCGAAGAGCCTGTTGACGAAGTAGAAGAACTCAAAAAACAGCTGGCGGAAAAAGACGGTCAGATCGCGATCCTGAAAAATGAATATGCGAAAGCATACGCGGATACTGAAAATACAAGGAAGCGTCTGCGCAATGAATTCGATATGCGGAATAAATACAGAATACAGGATTTCGCGCTGCAGGTACTTCCGGTACTGGATGACTGCGAACGGGCCCTGGCTGTAGAAACCACTGATGAGAATTACAAAAAAGGCGTAGAGATGATCTACGGAAAACTGAAACATGCGCTTGAATCTGAAGGCGTAACGGAGATCGAAGCCCTGGATCAGCCGTTTGATGCGAACTGGCATCAGGCACTGATGAGTGAAAAGAAAGAAGATACTGAACCGGGCATCGTCATCCAGGTCCTTCAGAAGGGATATAAATTAAAAGACAGGCTGCTGAGAGCGGCTATGGTAAAAATAAGCGAATAAGGAGGGAAATATCATGAGCAAGATTATCGGAATCGATTTAGGTACAACAAACAGCTGTGTAGCTGTTATGGAAGGCAATGAGCCGAAAGTTATTACAAACCCGGAAGGAAACCGCACAACTCCTAGTGTTGTCGCGTTCAAGAACGGCGAACGCATCGTCGGCGATGCTGCTAAGCGTCAGCTGATCACAAACCAGAATACCGTTTATTCCATCAAGAGACTGATGGGTACAGATGAAAAGGTTACTCTGGAAGGCAAGCAGTACACACCGCAGGAAGTTTCCGCTATGATCCTTTCCTATATGAAAGACTACGCAGAGAGCTATCTCGGTGAAAAAGTCACACAGGCAGTCATTACTGTCCCGGCATATTTCAACGATGCCCAGAGACAGGCCACAAAGGACGCCGGCAAGATTGCCGGTCTGACTGTTGAGAGAATCATCAACGAACCGACAGCTTCTTCCCTCGCTTTCGGTCTTGACAAAGACATGAGCAAGGAGCAGAAGATCCTCGTATATGACCTCGGCGGCGGAACATTCGATGTTTCGATCCTCGATATCGCTGACGGAACATTCGAAGTACTCAGTACAGCCGGTGATACACATCTCGGCGGCGATGATTTCGACAACGCGATCATTGACTGGCTCGCAGGCAATTTCGCAAGAGAGAACGGAATCGATCTGAAAGCTGACAAGATGGCTCTGCAGAGACTGAAGGAAGCCAGTGAAAAGGCCAAGAAAGATCTGTCCGGCATGGTCCAGACACAGATCTCCCTGCCGTTTATTTCTGCCGGTCCTGCCGGTCCGCTCCATCTCGAAGCAACACTGACAAGAGCACAGTTCAATGAACTGACAAAGGGCCTTGTAGAAAAGACAATGGTTCCTGTCAGACAGGCACTGCGTGACGCAAAACTGTCCGCAGGCGACCTTGACCAGGTCCTCCTGGTCGGCGGTTCCACAAGAATCCCGGCTGTCCAGGATGCAGTCAGAAAAGAACTCGGCAAAGAACCGAACAAGTCCGTCAACCCGGATGAATGCGTCGCGATCGGTGCGGCGATCCAGGGTGCAGTTATTGCAGGCGACGTCAAAGATGTCCTTCTTCTTGACGTTACACCGCTCAGCCTCGGTATTGAAACACTCGGCGGCGTTATGACCGTACTGATCCCGCGTAATACAACGATCCCGACATCCAAGTCGCAGATCTTCTCCACCGCGGCAGACAACCAGCCGGCAGTTGACATCCATGTCCTGCAGGGTGAAAGACCGATGGCACATGACAACAAGACACTCGGCAACTTCCAGCTTGACGGCATCGCGCCGGCAAGAAGGGGTGTTCCGCAGATCGAAGTTACATTTGATATCGATGTCAACGGTATCGTAAATGTATCCGCGATCGATAAAGGCACAAACAAGAAACAGTCCATTACGATCACAAACTCTTCCGGTCTGTCCGAAGAAGAGATCGACCGTATGGTCAGGGAAGCGGAAACACACAAAGCGGAAGATGACAAGCGCAAGGAAGAAATCGAGACAAGAAACAGGGCAGAAGCTTACATCAACCAGATCGATGAAACCCTGAAAGCCGACAATCCGAATGTTACACCGGAACAGAAGGCAGAAGTTCAGAAACTGAGAGATGAGCTGCAGAAAGCGATCGATGACAACGATATGGCTTCTCTGAAGACAAAGCTGGATGCTCTGGAACAGGCTGCGCAGGCAATGGCACAGCAGATGTACCAGAATGCCGGTGCACAGGGCGGCCCGAATCCGAATGATTTCGCAGGCGGTTTCGGCGGACAGCAGTCCGGCCCTACAGGTGCAGCACACGATGATGTCGTTGACGCCGACTTCCAGGAAAAGAACTAAAATCATAACTGGGATGCGGGGAAACCTGCATCCCGTCTCTTAAAAAGAAAGTGAGGGCTGGTTGCGTATGGCTGAAAAAAGAGACTACTATGAGGTCCTTGGCATATCCAGGGGTGCCAGTGAAGATGAAATCAAAAAAGCCTTTCGTAAACTGGCGAAGAAATATCATCCGGATGTAAATAAGGACCCTGATGCGGCTGATAAATTCAAGGAGATCAATGAAGCATACGAAGTGCTCAGTGATCCGCAGAAGCGTCAGACTTATGACCAGTTCGGATTTGCGGGTATGGATGGATCAGCCGGATTCGGCGGATTCTCATCCGGTGGTTTTGATGACTTCGGAGATCTTGGAGATATCTTCTCCAGTATGTTCGGCAGCGGATTCGGCGGGTTCGGTTCCCGTACATCCAGACGCTCAACAGCTCCGAGAAAAGGCGCTGATAAGCTGATGCGCATGACGATCTCATTTATGGAAGCCTGTTTCGGAAAGACAGAAACGATCAATATCTCCGTAGATGAGACATGTACATACTGCAGCGGATCCGGCGCCAACAGTCCTTCAGATGTTGAGACATGTTCAACCTGCCGCGGCAGCGGTGTTACTGTAAGGACGCAGAGAACACCTCTCGGCATGATGCAGACACAGGGCGCATGTCCTGACTGCGGCGGAACCGGAAAGAAGATCCGCAAAGTATGTCCGCATTGCCAGGGACGCGGATATACCACCAACCGCACAAGTGTTGATCTGAAGATTCCTGCGGGCATCTCATCCGGCCAGCAGCTGCGTATTGCCGGTAAAGGCGAACGCGGTGAGAACGGCGGGCCGAACGGTGACCTCTACATTGAGATCTATGTCCGTGAACATGACAAATTCGTCCGTGACGGAAAAGATATCCTGCTTGAAATCCCGGTGAGCGCCGTAGACGCGACACTCGGGACTACCGTTGACGTACCTACGATCCATGGTGATGTTTCCATGAAGATCCCGGCAGGTACGCAGGATGGCTCCAGACTCAGACTCAAGAACAAGGGCGTCGTGGATATCCGCGGCGGCAAACAGGGAGATCAGATCTGTACAGTCCGTGTCCGGATCGACAGGAATCTGAATTCCAAGGAAAAAGAACTCTATAAACAGCTGCAGAAACTGCAGAGTGATCCCGGTAAGGAGAATATCTGGCAGCGGTTTAAAAGACAATTCTCCTGATCAGAAGGAGGTAAATAATCATGAATATTGAACAGATGACCGAACAGCTTCAGTCAATCATTTTAAACGCGGTCAATTTGGCGAGACAGCGCCGTCACAGCGAGATCACCGCAGAGCATATT
>CACZPD010000211.1 GCA_902782955.1 uncultured Erysipelotrichaceae bacterium | reverse complement strand
GACGCGGACTGAAAAACGGAAGTTTTGATATACATCGATAGGCACTATGTTATAATGAAAGCGTATTCATTTATTTCAGGAGGCAATTATAATGAGAGCTAACACTATGGCGGCCATGATCCTTGCAGGCGGAAGAGGTTCCCGTCTCTTTGACTTGACCAAAAAAGTCGCTAAGCCGGCTGTTCACTTCGGTGGCAAATACCGTATTATCGACTTCCCACTCAGCAACTGTGCTAACTCCGGCATTTCCACAGTCGGCGTTCTGACTCAGTATGAATCTGTTCTGTTAAATGCATATGTCGCAAAAGATCAGTTCTGGGGTCTTGACACAAACGATGGCGGAGTTTACGTGCTGACACCGCGTGAAAAGGACAAGACAGGTCTCGAAGTATACCGCGGCACAGCAGACGCGATCACACAGAATATCGATTTCCTGGACAGCATCAATCCGGAATATGTACTGATCCTTTCCGGTGACCACATCTATAAGATGAACTATGACAAGATGCTGAAATATCATCAGGAACAGAAAGCTGATGCAACGATCGCAGTACTCCAGGTTTCTCTCAAGGAAGCTACCCGTTTCGGAATCATGAACTGTGATGAAAATGACATCATCTATGAATTCGAAGAAAAACCGGCACATCCGAAGAGCAATCTGGCATCCATGGGTATTTACATCTTCACATACAAGACACTGCGTAAATACCTGGTAGCTGACGACAAGAATCCGGATTCTTCCCACGACTTCGGTAAGGATATCATTCCTGCATATCTGAATGATAAGAAGAAACTCGCTGCTTACCGCTTCAAGGGTTACTGGAAGGATGTAGGAACTGTTGACAGCCTTTGGGAATCCAACATGGATCTGCTCGAACACAACAACGAGCTGGACCTCGCAGATCCGACATGGAGAATCTATACCGAAAACGTAAACGCACTGCCGCAGTATATCGGTGAAGAAGCGAAGATCGACAACTGCTATATCACACAGGGAAGCGTCGTTCTCGGATCAGTCAAGAATTCCGTCCTGGGCACAAACTGCCAGATCGGCAAAGGTGCACAGGTCATCGACTCTGTCATTATGCCGGGTGCCAAGATCGGTGAAGGCGCAAAGGTTACACGCTGCATCGTCGCAAACGATACAGAAATCGGAGCCAATGCGGTCGTCGGTTCGGCTGACAGCGAGAATATCGAACTCGTTGCCAAAAAGGTAACAGAGTAGGAAGGGGAAAGACGATGAAAGCTTTAGGAATTATCAGTTTTGAAGATAACACAGCGAATGTTGGCGGACTCGATGATTACAGACCGGTTCCGGCAATGTCATTCATGGGACGTTATCGTGTCATCGACTTTGTTCTCAGCAACATGACGAACTCCGGCATTGACAATGTCCATGTATACTGCAAGGAAAAACCGCGCAACCTGATCGAACACCTCGGTACAGGCACACAGTATAATATCAACTCCAAGCGCGGCAAACTCCGCATTCTCTACGGTGAAAAGAGCTTCTCTTCCCCGGTATACAACCATGACATCGCAAACTACATGCTGAACATGCAGTATATCGAAGAAGATAAGAATCCGTATGTTGTAGTAGCTCCGAGTTACTTCCTGTACAGCCTGGATTACAGCGAGGTGCTGGATGCACATATTGAATCCGGTGCAGACGTAACAGTACTGTACACAAACACAACAGCCGCAAAAGAAAGTTTCCTCGGCTGTGATGTTCTCACACTCGACAAGGAAAAACGCGTAACTGCGTTCGATAAGAACCGCGGCAACACAAAGTCCAAAGCCGTTTCCATGGAAGCGTATGTACTGTCCAAGAAACTGTTCATCGAACTGATCGAAAAGGCAGCAGCTACATCTTCCCTGTACTGGTTCAAGGACATCCTCAAAGACTCTGTCAATGATCTCTTCATCAAGGGTTACCTTGTCAGAGGCTATGTAAGATGCATCAACTCTCTTGAGCAGTACTTCAAGATCAGCATGGAACTGCGCGACAGAAACGTTGCGAACGGACTGTTCAAGCCGGGATGGCCGATCTACACACAGACAAACGACTCCAACCCGACGACTTATGCGGCCGGTTCCAAAGTTACAGGTTCTGTTGTTTCCAACGGTGCCGTCATTCACGGAACAGTTGAAAACTGCGTGATCGGAAGAAATGTCACGATCGGCAAAGGCGCTGTTATCAAGGATTCCATCCTGCTCTCCGGCGCATATATCGGCGATAAGGTAAAACTGGATCATGTCGTCGTAGACAAGTATGCCATCATCCATCACGTCAAGGAACTCAAGGGAACTGCTGAAGAGCCGGTTTACGTTGAGAGAAGAGACCGCATCTGATTAGATAGAGGAGAATAACAATGTCCAGATCTGTATTATTCGTAGCAGGCGAAGCGCTGCCGTTCATCAAGACAGGCGGTCTGGCGGATGTTGTCGGTGCACTTCCGAAAGCACTCGCAAAAAGAGGCCATGATGTCCGTGTAGTAATTCCTCTGTATAAAAAAGTAATCGAAAAGTTCTATGATCAGCTGGAAAGAATCGGAACCATCCAGGTTCATTCAGGCTGGATCGATCAGCCGGCTACATACTACACAAAAACGGTTGACGGAGTAGTATATTACTTTATCGAGCACCAGTATTATTTTGAGAGAGATTCATTGTATGGATATGATGACGACGGAGAAAGATTTGCTTTCTTCCAGCGCGCAGTTCTGGACATGATCTACTTCATCGACTGGTGGCCGAATATCATTCATTCCAATGACTGGCAGACCGGTATGATCCCGCTGATGGCACATGCATGCTACGCGGATGATTACCGCTATCAGCAGATCAAGCATGTATACACGATCCATAACCTCGCATTCCAGGGCAACTTCGGTGTTGACATGATGCCGAGCTGCCTGGGTCTCGACTACAGCTATTTCGACAATGGTTCGATCAAGTTCGACAGCGGCATCAGCTTCATGAAAGCCGGTATCGTATACGCGGACAAGATCACGACCGTTTCCCCGACATACGCAAACGAGATCCTGACAGAAACATACGGCGAAAAGATGGACGCTGTCCTGCGTTACCGCCGTGAAGACCTCTGGGGCATCGTTAACGGTATCGATACAGTTACCTGGGATCCGAAGACAGACCCGCTGCTGGCGAAGAACTATACTGTCAGAAACTATCAGTCCGGCAAGAAGGCCAACAAGAAGGCCCTGCAGGAAGAACTCGGTCTTGAACAGAATGAAGATGTCATGATGATCGGTCTCGTGTCCAGACTGACAAATCAGAAGGGCATCTATCTGATCACAGACAGACTGCAGGAAATCCTCGGCCTCGATGTACAGTTCGTCGTACTCGGTACAGGTGAAACAAACGCTGAAAATGCATTCAAATGGATGGAAAGCGAATATAAGGGCAAGGCTGTATTCTACTGCGGATACAACGAAGAACTGGCACACCGCATCTATGCGGGCTGCGACCTCTTCCTGATGCCTTCCTTATACGAACCGTGCGGAATCGGCCAGATGAACGCTATGCGTTACGGCTCACTCCCGCTCGTCCGTGAAACAGGCGGTCTGAAAGATACTGTTCAGCCGTTCAACCAGTACACCGGTGAAGGAACAGGCTTCAGTTTCTGGGCAGTCAACGCGGATGACATGGTTTATACACTGCGCTGGGCTACAGAGCAGTATTACAACAACAAACCGGGCTGGAAGGGCTTAGTCAAGAATGCCATGAACAAGGATGTTTCCTGGGAAGCAAGCGCTGGCATTTACGAAGAGCTCTACTACACGATCTGCAACTGGCCGGATCAGTAATCTGATTTCAAATTCAAAAAGGAGCCATTCATTCATGACTCCTTTTTTCGTCCTCAAAATGAATTTCTTCTGCCGGATATAAAGGTCTGCAAATGACATGAAAGCATGGCGATTTGTGAGGATATTTCGTGAAATTCAGACAATCTCATTTTCAACGGAAAACGTGAATGATATAATATTGAAAGAAAAACAAGGAGGATAATAATTCAATGTCTAAAGTTACTGTAAAGGACCTGGACGTTAAGGGCAAACACGTGATCGTTCGTGTTGATTTTAACGTACCTCACAAAAATGGAGTCATCACAGATGACAACCGTGTCCGCGCGGCATTACCAACAATCAATTACCTGACAGAGAATGGCGCAAAAGTTCTTCTCTTAAGCCACTTAGGCAAGGTTAAGACAGAAGAGGACAAAGCAAAGAATGATATGTCCATCGTCGCTGACTGTCTGGCCAAACTGCAGAGTGCACCTGTTAAGTTCGTAAACGCAACAAGAGGCGAAGAGCTCGAAGCTGCTGTTAAGGCACAGGAAGACGGCTCTATCGTTCTGATGCAGAACACACGTTATGAAAAGGGCGAATCCAAGAATGATCCGGAACTCGGCGCATACTGGGCAAGCCTGGGCGACCTGTTTGTAGAAGACGCTTTCGGTTCTGTTCACAGAGCACACGCTTCCACAGCAGGTATCGCTTCCCATCTGCCGAGTGCACTTGGTTTCCTGGTTGAAAAGGAAGTCAATGTACTGGGTAAAGCATTAAATAATCCGGAAAGACCTCTGGTCGCTATCCTCGGCGGTGCAAAGGTTTCCGACAAGATCGCAGTTATCGAAAACCTGCTCAAGATCGCTGATAAAGTTATCATAGGCGGCGGCATGGCTTATACATTCTCCAAGGCACAGGGCGGCGAAATCGGCACATCCTTACTGGAAGCTGACAGAATCGAACTGGCTAAGGAATTCCTCGCTAAGGGCGAAGGCAAACTGTATCTGCCTGTAGACAGTGTTGTAGCAAATGACTTCTCAAATCCGACAGAAATCAAAGTCGTAAAAGCCGGCGAGATTCCGGAAGGATTCATGGGTCTGGATATTGGTCCTGAAACTATTGAATTATTCAAGAAACAGCTTGAGGGCGCTAAGACAGTATTCTGGAACGGTCCGATGGGTGTATTTGAAGATCCGAGATTTGCTAAGGGAACGATCGAGATCTGCAAAGCACTCGCTGAACTGGACGGTGCTACAACAATTATCGGTGGCGGCGACAGCGCAAGTGCAGCTAAGAACCTTGGCTTCGCTGAAAAATTCAGTCATATTTCGACCGGCGGCGGCGCATCTCTCGAATTTATGGAAGGAAAGGAGCTCCCGGGAATTACTATTATCCCTGAGAAATAATTAAACATGGCAAGAAAACCTGTAATTTTTGGAAACTGGAAAATGAATAAAACTCCTTCTGAAGCCTTTGAATTCATGAAGGGCATCGAAGAAGTTCTTACTGGCGAAGAAGCTGCTGATTACGGCATCGGCGCTCCTTATGTTGACCTGGATGTATGTGTCAAGAATGCAAAGAATCTCCTCATCGCTGCTGAAAACTGCAACGAAAAGGATTCCGGTGCGTACACAGGCGAAGTCAGTGTTCCGATGCTGAAAGAAGTAGGTATTACTTACTGCATTATCGGACACAGTGAAAGACGTACATACTATGCTGAAACAGACGCAGCTTGCGCAGCAAAAGCAAAGAGACTGCTGGCTGACAACATTATTCCGATCCTCTGTATCGGTGAAACAGAAGCTCAGTATGATGCAGGCGAAACAGCAAATGTGATCAAATCCCAGCTCGAAGGCAGTCTGGCAGGACTGACAGCTGAAGAAGTCGCAAAGATCGTTATCGCGTATGAACCAATCTGGGCTATCGGAACAGGCAAGAGCGCAACCAAGGAAATCGCAGAAGACTGCTGCAAGTGCGTACGTGACAATGTCAAAGCTCTCTATGATGAAGCAACTGCAGAAGCAGTACGCATCCAGTACGGCGGATCTGTAAAACCGACAAATATCGCTGAATACATGGCTTGCCCGGATATCGACGGTGCATTGATCGGCGGCGCATCCCTGAAAGTTGATTCCTTCAAGGAAATCATCGACGCTACAAAATAATATTCCGCAAGGAATAAACTTATAGTTATAGGTAATCAAGGAGGAAATGATAAAGATGCCTAATTATGTAGATCCAATTGCTCAAGTAAAAGCTCGCGAAGTAATCGACTCACGTGGTAACCCGACTGTTGAAGCAGAAGTCTTCACAGAGTCCGGTGCCTGGGGACGTGCAATCGTTCCGTCCGGCGCTTCCACAGGTGAAAGAGAAGCATTAGAATTACGTGACGGCGACAAAGCCCGTTTCGATGGTAAGGGAACATTAAAGGCTGTTGCGAACGTTAATGAAAAGATCGCTCCGAAAGTTATCGGTCTCAACGTATTTGATCAGGCTGTTATCGATAAGGCTATGCTCGACCTCGACGGCACACCGTTCAAGAGCAACCTCGGCGCAAACGCAACACTGGCAGTTTCTCTCGCAGCAGCACGCGCTGCAGCTGATTCCTGCGGACTCCCGCTGTACAAGTACATCGGCGGTACAAACGGAAAGGTTCTGCCTGTTCCTATGATGAACGTTCTCAATGGCGGTTCTCACGCTGACTCCACAGTTGACTGCCAGGAATACATGATCATGCCTGTAGGCGCAACATCCGTTCACGAAGCAGTTCGCATGGGTGCTCAGACATTCCACGCTCTGAAGAAAGTTCTGAAGAAGTATGGTTATGACACAGGCGTAGGCGATGAAGGCGGATATGCTCCATCTTCACTGGCTAACGGTTCCGGACCGCTGGAAGAACTCAAGAATGAAGGCCCGCTGGCTCTCATCGCTGAGGCTGTTAAGGCTGCCGGATTCGAACTCGGCAAGGACATCTGCTTCGCAATGGACCTCGCTGCTTCCGAATTCTACAACCCGGAAACAGGTCTGTATGAACTGTCCAAGTCCGGACAGGGCAACAAGACTTCCGAAGAAATGATCGACATGATCGAAGACTGGACAAAGAAGTATCCGCTCATCTCCGTAGAAGACGGCCTT
>CACZPD010000210.1 GCA_902782955.1 uncultured Erysipelotrichaceae bacterium | reverse complement strand
GGTTTGAATGTGATGACATGATCTCCTGCTTCCAGCAGGGTCTCCATGACCATTTCATTGCCCTGCAGGCATCCCTGCGACGTGGTGATATTGTCACGACCGCCTTTCTGATAGAGCTTCAGGATCTCGTCTTTGACCCGCACATCCCCGGTAATTGATCCGTAATCGAGCCGGACATTCTGAAAGTCACCTGCGTCATCCAGCGCCAGCAGTTCATTGATCGTCAGCGCGGGAATGCAGGTGTCGGTCAGGTTGCAGACGGCATCGTTTTCGTGATCCGTCATCCATTGTTCGACTTCGAATTTTGCGAGTTTCATAATATTAATCGTAGAAAATTTTGGACAGGAAGTTCTGCGCGCGGTCAGTCTGCGGATTGGAGAAGAAATCCTCCGACTTCGCGACTTCCACGATCTCACCTCCGTCGAGGAAGATGACGCGATCCGCAACTTTGCGGGCAAAGTTCATCTCGTGGGTTACGACGACCATGGTCATACCCTGTGCGCCGAGGTCTTTCATGACATCGAGCACTTCCTTGATCATTTCCGGATCAAGGGCGGATGTCGGTTCATCAAACAGCATGACTTCCGGGTTCATGCATAATGCCCGGGCGATTGCCACACGCTGTTTCTGGCCGCCTGACAGCTTGGAGGGATATTCATCCCGCTTATCTGCCAGACCGACCCTTGTCAGAAGTTCCATTGCGGTCTTCTCGGCTTCTTCTTTGGACTTTCCGGCAACGCTGGTCTGCGCCAGCATGCAGTTTTCCAGAACGGTTTTGTTGTTGAAGAGATTGAAGTGCTGGAAGACGAAGCCCATCTTCCTGCGCTGTTCGTAATACTTTGAGGCATTTTTCGGATCCATCTTCTCATCATTGAGATAGATGTCTCCTTTATCTGCTTTTTCCAGACCGTGTATACAGCGGCATAAAGTACTCTTGCCGGAGCCGGACGGCCCGATCAGACATACGATCTCGCCTTCGTCGATTTCAAGATTGATATCCCGCAGGGCTTCCAGTGTGCCGAAGGTCTTGTAAAGATGTTCTACTCTAATCACTTTGTGCCAGCCTCCGTTCCACTTTCTTTGAGATATATGAGGTTATTACCGTCATACACAGATACATGATACCGGCCAGTATCAGCGGATCCAGATAATCATAATATCGTTTGCCCAGTACCTGTGCGCTGTACAGAAGTTCCAGCGCGCCGATATTGGAAATGAGCGAGCTGTCCTTGATCAGGGTAATGAATTCCGATACAAGAGGAGGGACGATCAGCTTGAATGCCTGCGGCAGGATGATTTCCTTCATCATAGTCGGATACAGGATACCCAGTGTTTCGCCGGCTTCCCATTGTCCCTTGTCCACACTCTGTATACCGGAACGGATCAGCTCCGTCTGGTATGCGCCCGAGTTGCAGGACAGGGCGATGAGACCGACGAGATACGGGTCGGCGCTCATTCTTGTCCCGGTAATGCGCTGGTAGAGCACCGGCACACCGAGGTAGAAGAACAGGACCTGCAGCAGCATCGGGGTCCCGCGGAAGATCTCCACATAGATATTTCCGATGACCCGCAGTATTTTGCTTTTCGAGAGCTTGGCAGCCGCGAAAAGAATACCGATGACGCAGCCGATCACAATAGCGCCGAGCGCCAGCATTAAAGAAACACCGGCACCCCTGAGCATGAACATTAGATTTTCAGATGTGAAAATGTCACCCATAAAATATTACAGTCCGTATTTTTCCTTCAGTGTCTGGCAGTCATCGCTTTCGAGGAATGCCTTGATGGCTTCGTTGACTGCTTTCATGAGTTCGTCATTGCCTTCTTTTGCGATAACGAAGTTCTGTTCGTCGAGCAGTTTGCCTTCAAGGATCCTGTATCCGCCGGCATTGACATAATTTTCCGCAACCGGCAGGTCCAGGATAACAGCGTCATATGCGCCGCCCTTGAGGGACTGCATGCAGATGCCCATGTCTTCAATTGCCTGTACGTCTGCGCCTTCAATATCGTTCGCGCAGCTTTCGCCTGTTGTGCCGAGCTGTGCGCCGATCGTCTTGCCCTTAAGATCATCTACCGATGTCAGATCACTGTCTTCGTTGACGAGTGCGACTTCCGCGGATTCATGATACGGCTCGGAGAAGAGCACCTTACGGTCTTTGTCATAAGTAAAGCCGGAGATACCGAGGTCAACCTGGTCAGCCTGGATCGCGGAAATGATGGTGTCAAAACTCATCTGTTTCCATTCATGATCATAGTTGTAGCCGTTCTCATTCATCCAGTTGAAGAGCCATTCGCCCATCTCATAGTCGAAACCGGTGATGGAACCGTCTGCGTTCAGATCATCATACGGCGGATAATCCGGAGAGATGCCGATAATGATCTTCTGTTTTTCTGCTGTGTCTGATGCTGGTTTGTCTGCGGATGAACCGCCGCATGCGGCCAGTGAGAGAGCCATAACGGCTGCGAGTCCTGCTTTGATTGTGTTTTTCTTAAACATTTTCTTTTCCCCCTTGTTCAGGCATCCGGAAAATAAAAAGTCTCCGGAGTATATTTTCCAGAGACGATATTCTGTATCGCGGTGCCACTCTGGTTGCAGATATCATCTGCCACCTCAAACCGTTAACGCCGGTGTACGT
>CACZPD010000209.1 GCA_902782955.1 uncultured Erysipelotrichaceae bacterium | reverse complement strand
GAAGGAATGTAAATGCTTCCGCCGCTTACAGTCTCAACGCTGAGATCACCGGTGAGATCATCTGTCCATTCCGCTTTTGCCATCTTGGCGAGCATCGCGGAAAGTACTGCGTCACCTTTCACGATATTTCCGTTGAGGTCCTTGACCATGACATGGATCGGCGCGGAAGGCTTCATTCCATGTACATTCTTGACTTCACGGATCCGCTGGATCATGGAGATCAGACGGGACATGGATTCCATATCGCAGTATGGAACATCTTTGATTTCAGGCCAGCTGCTGATGCAGATGCTGTCTTTTTCATGCTGTATGGACTGATAGATCTCTTCTGTCACAAACGGCATGAACGGATGCAGCAGACGTACGATCGTATTCAGTGCATACAGCAGAACGCTCTGCGCTGCCTTTTTCGCCTTTTCATCTGTTCCGGAAAGAGCCGGCTTGCTCATTTCAAGATACCAGCTGCAGAAGTCATTCCATACGAAGGAATACAGTTCATTGCCGACAAGCGCGAATTCATATTTTTCCATGTTCATCGTAACGTGTTCAACGGTTTCCTTCAGACGGTTGAGGATCCACTTGTCCGCAAGAGACATGTCTTTTTCGCTCAGCGCATGCATATCCGTATCGTCATCGATATTCATCAGAACGAAACGGCTTGCATTCCAAATCTTGTTGATGAAGTTCCACGCTGCTTCAACCTTCTCAGGAATATAGCGCATATCCTGGCCCGGTGTGCTGTTTGTCGTCAGGAAGAAGCGCAGCGCGTCAACACCGTACTCATCGATCACTTCCATCGGATCAACGCCGTTGCCGAGTGACTTGGACATCTTGCGGCCCTGTGCGTCACGGATCAGTCCATGGATCAGGACATCACGGAACGGTCTGTTCTGTGTGAAGTGCCTTCCCTGGAATGCCATACGGGCAACCCAGAAGAAGATGATGTCATATCCTGTAACCATCGTGGAAGTCGGATAGTATCTCTGATAATCCGCGGTATCTTCCGGCCATCCCAGTGTGGCAAACGGCCACAGGGCGCTTGAGAACCATGTATCGAGAACGTCTTCATCCTGGATCCATTCGTCTTTGTTCTCCGGTTCACCTTCTGTAACGAGCGTTTCACCGGTAGTCTTGTTGTACCATGCGGGAATGCGGTGTCCCCACCAGAGCTGTCTTGAAATGCACCAGTCTTCGATGTTTTCGAGCCACTGGACGAATGTCTTTTCAAAACGTTCCGGATAGAAGTTGATCTTCTGGTCTTCTTCATTCTGATGCGCGAGTACGTCTTCCGCCAGCGGCTTCATCTTGACGAACCACTGCTGGGAAAGATACGGTTCAACGACGCAGTGCGTACGTTCGGAATGGCCTACATTGTGCGTGATATTTTCGATCTTTACCAGATTGCCGGCAAGACGGATATCTTCCGTCAGTGCATCACGGCATTCATATCTGTCCTGTCCTTCATATTTTCCCGCAAGAGCATTCATCGTTCCGTCCGGGTTCATGCAGATGGGTTTTTCCAGACCATGGCGTTCAGCGATCAGGAAGTCGTTGGGATCATGCGCCGGTGTACATTTCATGGCACCTGTTCCGAAATCCAAATCAACGTAATCATCGCCGATGATCGGCAGTGCTTCACCGTTTGCCGGATTGATGGCATGGAGACCGATCATATGCTTGAAGCGTTCATCTTCCGGATTTACAACGACACATACGTCACCGAACATCGTTTCCGGACGTGTCGTCGCAACGGTAAATGTATCGCCTGTCTCAACTACCTTGTAGTTGAAGTAATACATCTTGCCGGGATCGTCCTGATAATATACTTCGATATTGGATAATGCTGTACGTGCTTCCGGATCCCAGTTGATGATGCGCCATCCGCGGTAGATCAGACCTTCTTCATACAGTTTGACAAAAACATGCTTAACGGCATCGTTGAAGCCGTCATCCATCGTGAAGCGTTCCCTTGTATAATCCAGGCTATTACCGAGTTTCGCCCACTGCTTGCGGATAACTGCCGCATATTCTTCTTTCCATTCCCAGGCTCTTTCGAGGAACTTTTCACGGCCGATGTCATACCGGGAAATACCTTCATCCTTCAGACGCGCATCGACTCTTGCCTGTGTTGCGATTCCCGCGTGATCCATGCCGGGAAGATACAGCATGTCGTATCCCTGCATTCTCTTGTATCTTGTAATGATATCCTGGAGCGTATTGTCCCATGCGTGGCCGATATGGAGGATGCCGGTGACATTCGGCGGCGGAATCACAATAGTAAACGGATCCTTTGTCTTGTCTCCTGCCTCAAAATAGCCTTTTTCAAGCCATTCGTCGTATCTGCCTTCTTCCACTTTCAGATGATCATATTTGGCTGCCAGTTCTTTTTTCATACGATAACCTTCCCTTCATATAAAAAGCGTCCCGATGCACAGGACGCCGGACTTGCGTGGTACCACCTTGCTTGCTTCTCAATATGCGTAACGTGCATCATACGATTCTTCTTACTGCTGTTTCGGAAGAATACGCTCACGGACGACTTCGGACAATTTCATGATCTGCTCACACCAGCCGCAGACTCTCTTGACATGAGTGAAAGTCTTACTACTTCCGCTTCATCGCTTTTTCAATTTTATAAAAAACAGGTGAAGATGTAAAGTCAGAATTCACATGAACCTGTCGTCGATCTCTTTTTTATTAAACAGATTGAGTGTGATATAACCTGCACCGGCAAGCATCCCCGCATGAAATACCAGTGAAACATAAGGATGTACGGTAAAAGCGTTAGTCAGCAAGGCAAATACGATGAACATCGAAAGCGAGATCATGATATAGACACCTGACACGCAGAAGAAATACAGTATTTTCTTATTGCGGTATTCCTGTTTTTCCGGGAGATTGCTCATGCTCATATTGTATGGATATCGATTCGTTTTTTCAATCATTTCCTGTGTTATCATACAGATATGTGCGGAAGATATGTCTTTTACGATGAACGCAATCAGAAGCTGAAGGAATTCATAGAACTTGCGAACCTGAAGCTTCCACCGGAAACAGTGTCAAAGGTTTCCCTTTTTGACGTTGTGCCTTCAGAAAAAGCCTTTGCGGGTGTCTGTGTCAACGGACAGCATGTTACCAGGATCATGCAGTGGGGATTCCCACTGAACAGGAAACTGGTGATCAACGCCAGATGTGAAACTGTATTCCGGTCCCCGTTTTTCGCGGGAGCCCGACCCTGTGTGCTGCCGTGCACCGGATACTATGAATGGTCTGTAAAGCCGCGGATCAAATATCTTATCACAACAGAATATTCACCGTTTTATCTGGCCGGTATCTGCAGGATCATTGACGGGGAACCTCATTTTGTAATCCTGACACAGGATGCAGTATCTTCTCAGAAAGATATTCATCCGCGTGAACCGGTGATCTTTGATTATGATCATGCACGTAAATGGTGCGCTTCGGATGATCCTGCTTCCCTTCTCATTTATTCAGAAAAAAAGAGGATACTCAGTCCTCTAAAATAGACCGAGATCCTCGTTATGAGCGATCTTCAGGTGTTCGTATGCCTTGTGGGTAACGACCCTTCCCCTGCTGGTTCTGTTTACGAATCCGATCTGGATCAGATAAGGTTCATATACATCTTCCAGAGTTGTTGTTTCCTCACTGATGGAATTGGCGAGTGCCTCCAGTCCGACAGGACCGCCGTGAAACCTGTCAATGATCCCGCGAAGATAGCGGATATCCACTTCATCCAGACCCAATGAATCCACATGCAGTCGGTCCAGCGATTCCGCTGCCAGATCTTTTGTTATGACCCCATCATTGAGCACCTGCGCAAAATCACGGATCCGTCTGAGCAGACGGTTGGCGATACGGGGTGTTCCGCGGGAACGCTTCGCGATCTCTTTTACCGCGTCCGGATTGATATCTACTCCGAGGACCCGCGCGCTTCTTGCGACGATATCCCCTAACTGCGCGTTGGTGTAATAATCCAGTTTGGAAATAATACCGAAGCGGTCACGCAGCGGCGCGGAAAGATCGCCCGCACGTGTCGTTGCTCCCACCAGAGTAAACGGCGGAAGGTCAAGACGAACGCTTCTGGCGCCCGAATCCTTGCCGACCATAATATCGATGCAGAAATCCTCCATGGCGGGATACAGTACTTCCTCGATCATTTTCGGAAGTCTGTGGATCTCATCAATAAACAATACATCACCCGGTTCCAGTACTGAGAGCACTGCCGCAAGGTCGCCGGCTTTATCGATACTGGGGCCGGAAGTGACGCGTACATTTGTATGCATTTCCTCTGCCAGGATATAAGCCAGTGTAGTTTTTCCGAGGCCCGGCGGACCGTACAGGAGCACATGATCCAGCGGTTCATTTCTCTGCAGGGCGGCTTTGATAAAGATCCGGAGGTTATCCTTGAGCGCGTCCTGTCCGACATAATCATTCAGTCTGCGCGGACGTATCGTTTCTTCTTCGTCACTGCTCATTTTCTGTACAGATAAAACATCATTCTCCATACACTCAGCCTCCAAGCTTCTTCTTCATGAGGAACTGCAGTCCCATCCGGATATACTCTTCCGTCGTGAGTCCGGGTTTCTCATTCATTATATTCGCAGCTGAATTGATTTCCGCTGTTTTATAGCCGAGATATTTCAAAGCTTCCATCGCCTCCGCTACCGCAGCAGGCACAGGTTTGCCTTTCTGTTCCGTTTCGACAAGTTTCCCCTTCAGATCCAGTATGATCTGGGAAGCTGTTTTATTGCCGATACCGGGCATCGATTTGAGAAAAGCGACATTTCCCTGTTCGATCGATCCGATAATGGTATCGGTGTCAGCTTTTGTCAGAATCGGCATGACAGTCCTTGGACCGATCCCTTTTACGGAAATCAGCCGCATGAAAAGTTCCTTTTCCCGCATGCTTTCAAATCCGAACAGACTCACATCATTTTCCGTAATATGCATATACGTATAAATATTCACCTGTTCATTCAAACGGATCTTGTCAGTATGCGGATAATAGATCTCCCATCCGATACCCTGGTTGTTTACGATGATGGTATCGACGGTATACGCAGCGACTGTACCGGTTATAAAAGCGATCATATCCTTACTCCCTGTAATCCATAATATATGTTCCGACGATGACCTGGTCTCCTTCTTCCGCGCCTGCTTCCAGCAGTGCCTTGTCTACACCCATTCTGCCGAGTGTCAGGGCAAAACGGTGCGCTTCATCATCCCGTTCCAGATCAGTCTGGGCGGCGATGCGGTCGATCTTGTCGGAAACGACTTTCCATCTGTGAGGGCCTTCACTGACGATCGTGAAATCAGGACGTTTCGGCTCATACCGGTAAACGACAGTTTCCTCGACTTCAGTGGGAACAGTTTCCCTGACTTTCTCACGTTCTTCCTCGATCAGGTCCATTACCCTGTAAAGAACAGGTTCAATGCCTTTATGCATAACGGCACTGATCTCGAAGATCTCGAGGTCAGGATACTTTTTGCGGAATTCCTCAAGCTGGAGAGAAGCGTATTCATCATCCATTTTATTCGCAACAACGATCTGCGGAACATCCTTTAATGATTCGTCATAGGCAAACAATTCATGATTGATGATCTCATAGTCTTCGATCGGATTGCGTTCTTCACCGCTCATATCGATGATGTGGATCAGGACACGACAGCGCCTGATATGGCGCAGGAATTCATGTCCGAGTCCTTTACCGTCTTTTGCGCCTTCGATCAGACCCGGCATATCCGCCAGTACAAATCCCCTTTCATCAGGCAGTGAAACGACGCCGATGTTCGGTTCAATGGTCGTAAACGGATATGCGGCGATTTCCGGCTTTGCGGCTGTAACGACAGACAGGAATGTGGACTTTCCTACAGAAGGAAACCCGATCAGTCCGGCATCCGCGAGAAGACGGAGTTCGAGCTGGAGATTCAGGCTTTCACCCGGTTCACCCGGCTGTGCATACTCAGGCGCGTCATTCCGGCTTGTCGCAAAATGCATATTGCCTAAACCGCCTTTTCCGCCATGCGCGATCAGAACCTTTTCTCCCGGTTTCGTCAGGTCGGCAAGCAGATCGTTATTATCCGCATTACGGATCATAGTGCCGAGCGGGACACCGACAATGACATCATCGCCGGATTTGCCATGCATCTTTTTAGTCATACCGGGCATTCCGTTTCCGGCTTTGATGGATTTTGTAAAACGCAGTTTGGTCAGTGTCGTTTCATTTGTGTCAACCTTAAAATAGACACTGCCGCCGTCGCCGCCGTCACCGCCGAAAGGACCTCCGTTCGGATAATATTTTTCATGCCGCCAGGCAACTGCGCCTCTGCCGCCGTCGCCAGCCTTGACTTTTAACTTTACTAAATCAATCATAATTCATCTTTCCAAAAAAACGCCCCTGAAGATTCAGGAGCATATTTAGCGTGCTTAAGCTTCTTTAGGATAGACAGAAACCTGTTTCTTATCGCGTCCTAATCTTTCGTATTTAACGATGCCTGCTGCTGTGGCGAATAATGTGTCATCTCCGCCGCGCTTTACGTTCTTGCCAGGGTAAATACGTGTTCCTCTCTGACGATAGATGATGCTGCCGGCATTTGTGAATTCACCGTCAGCTTTCTTCGCACCAAGTCTGCGGCCAGCGGAATCACGGCCGTTCTTTGTGGAAGATACACCCTTTTTACTTGCGAAGAACTGAATATCAAGCGTAAATCTCATAGTTTTACTCCTCCGTTTCAATCTGAATATACTTACTTTGCGTCTCGGCGACTGTTTCGAACTGGATCAGTCCGGTCCGAAGTATGATTTCAGCCGTCGCATCCGGGCGGGTCAGATAGATCCTGATCCGGTTCTCATCGATCTCGAACCCTGCCATATCAGCCATTTCGTCCAGTGCGTTGCAGAGTCCGAAGGCGATGGAACTGACAGCGGCACATACAAGATCCTTGCCGTATTCGGCAGAATCCGCATGCCCATGAATCTCGATCTCACAGATCCGGTTATCTTTTTCCCGTACGCGGATATGAATCATTTTTAAGCCTCGATGGATTCAACCAATAACTTTGTATAAGGCTGACGATGACCCTGTCTGCGTCTGGTTGAGCCTTTCTTGGATTTGTACTTGAATATGCGGATCTTCTTTTCCTTACCCTGCTTCAGTACCTTGCATGTAACTTTTGCACCGTCTACATACGGTGTGCCGATCTTTGCGGCTGCGTCAGAGACAAAGCAAACTTTGTCAAATACGACTGTGTCGTCTGCGGCCACGTTCAGTTTTTCAACGAAGATTTCCTGGCCTGTTTCAACTTTCAGCTGTTTTCCGCCTGTTTCGATAATTGCGTACAATTTGATACACCTCCTCATCATTATCATAAGACGCGCCATTAAGGGGGTCCTGCGACGCTTAATCCCTTTTATGAGCGGTTACAGACCTCGATCAAGAGGGCTGATAACGCCAATATATTACACGAGTTAACAAGTGAAGTCAATGAAAAATACTATAATTTACGCGCTATTTTACCAATGAATTTCTGCCTGTCCGCAGCAGCGCAGTTGCTGAGCTTTGTGAACAGTTCAAATATCTTCAGTTTGTCGGCTGTTGTATAGGATTTTTCCTTTTCAACATTGACGATCGTCTTGTTCAGACTTTCCAGAAATGCTTTTTCTTCCATCTTCGCAGCATCTTTTACAGATTCGAGAAACTGACGTTTGACGCTGCCGTCATTCTTTTTGAATATTGCCATTTCAACACTCCTTCTCAGAGGAAATCCTCTGTTTCTTCCGGCGGGTATACCAGGACGCATTCTTCATTTGCTACGCATGCATCCAGCAGGCTTTCCCAGTCGAATTTATCTTCAAAGAATTTACTTTTCTTAATCGTCGGTTTTGTGACGGGATTCTTCGGGTCGAAGATCGTGCAGCAGTCTTCAAACGGAAGAATAGATGTTTCATAAGTGCCGATCTTTGTGGCAAGATTGATGATCTCAAGCTTGTCGAAGCAGATCAGCGGTCTTAATACCGGGATGGATATCACGCTGTTGATGCAGGCGATGCTTTCCAGTGTCTGCGAAGCCACCTGGCCGACGCTTTCGCCTGTCGCAATTGCCAGACATCCGTTCTGCTCTGCGATCCGTTCTGCCAGACGGAACATCATGCGGCGCATGAGTGTAACAGCATACGGATCCCCTGCGGTCTTATAGATAGCCAGCTGGATATCCGTGAAATTCATTACATGCACTTTCATGGCACCCTGATACGCGCTGACCATTGCAGCCAGATCCAGTACCTTTTTCCTGGCATTCTCGGATGTATACGGAGGAGAAGCGTAGTGAACTGCTTCCACTTCGATGCCGCGCTTCATGATCTCATATGCCGCTACCGGTGAATCAATTCCGCCCGACAGCATCAGCAGCACTTTGCCGTTGATGCCTGTAGGAAATCCGCCGGCTCCCGGGATCTTTTCATAAGTGATATACGTTTCATTCTTATGAACCTCGACACGGATCGGCAGCTCAGGATCATGAACGTCAACTTTCAGATCTGTATTTCTGAGAATACTGCCGGCAACAGTCCGGTTGATCTCATCACTTTTCATCGGAAAGGATTTGTCGTGCCGTTTCGTGATCATCTTGAACGTATGTTTATCCGATTCCTGCGCGATCTCGAGACATGTCTGACCGATCGTTTCAATATCAGAAGGAATCTTTGCGGTAAACGAGAATGAGCTGATGCCGAATACAGTTTTCAGCTTTTCCCGGATGCCGTCCTCATCTTCCCCGTTCAGTGTGATATAGATCCTGTCATGAGTCCTGCGGTATGCGAGAGCCGGATAGGCATGCAGCGTGCGTTTGATATTCAGCAGAAGTCTCTGAATAAAGTCTTTTCTGTTTTTTCCTTTTGTGCTGAGTTCTCCGAAGCGGATGAGCACAGTATCATATTTCACCATAAGAGCTGATAATCTCCTTCAAAGCCTGAATGAACAGTTGAATGTCTTCCGCAGTATTGTGCCGGGACAACGATACCCGGATACATGAGGAAGCCCGTTTTTCGGAATAACCCATAGCCATCAGGACGTAGCTCGGGTTGTTGGATTTTGAATCACATGTACTGCGTGCACTGACCATGAAGCCGCTGCGGTTTAAAGCGTTCTGCATGACTTCACTGGGTATTTTCTCATAGGAGAAATTGACAGTGGAATTCACAGCATCTGCGGGCTGATTGATCAGTATCCCGTCAATGCCGGCAAGACCTTCCATCAGCTGATCGCGCAGCTTCCGGATATGATCATGATACTTCCTGCCGTTCTCAAGAGCCAGGCGCAGGGTTTTCGCAAAGATCATATTGACGCATGCATTGCTTGTGCCGCCTCTCAGGTCAAATTCCTGTTCACCGCCGTTGATCAGCGGTACGAACGGCACGTGTTTCTTTTTGACAAGGATGCCGCTGCCTTTCAGTCCTTCGATCTTGTGGGCGGATACAGAGGCCAGATCGATATTTTCCATAGAGAGATCCACTTTGCCGATGGCCTGCGTCAGATCCGTATGCATATAGGCATGACTGTGCTTTTTTACATATTCCGCTATTTCCGGGATAGGATTGACGGAACCGACTTCATTGTTAACATACATCAGCGTAACGAGAACAGTATCGCTGCGCAGTGCTTTTCTGACATCGTCAGGACTTACTTTCCCATCTCTGTTTACAGGAAGATAAGTGATGTCATAGCCAAACACATCATGAAGCTGCCTGCATGCATTCATAATGCTGGAATGCTCTACATTGGATGTGATGATATGCTTCCGGGAAAAATCTGAAAAGGCTACGCCCTTGACAGCACTGCTGTTGCTCTCGCTGGATCCGGAAGTGAATATGATCTCATCCGCATGAACATTCAAAAGCCCAGCGATAGCTCCCCGGGCTTTTTCCATCTGTCTGCTTACCGTACTTCCTTCATCATACAGTGATTCGCTGTTGGCGTAATACTGTCTCAGAAGTTTCTCATAACCGGCCAGAACTTCAGGATGTATATTCGTTGTGCTCGCACTGTCGAAATAGATCCTACGCTGCACTTCTAGCGTTCTCCTTGATCATGGATTCATAATTTCCCGGATGGATCTTTTCGATCGTCGCAATAGCGATCGTCAGTGCCTGTGTGTACTCACCGTTGCGGAAACAGAGTTCAGCACGTGTCAGTTCGGAATCGATATCCGCATATGTGGAACGGTAACGGTTGCCGAATACGATCGTATTCTCGACCATAACGACTGTTCCTACTACATTGTTCACATTGTTGTAGAGCTTGTAGATGAAATCAAGCGCGTCCTGCAGCGTTGATGTCAGCAGCTGCATATTCATCGGTTTTTCATTCAGCAGGTTCTGCAGCCTGTGAATGTAGTCATTTGCCTTGTTCATATCTTCTTCATATGTATCGGAGATCTTCGGCAGTTTGTATTTGCGGATCTTCACCTGCATCTGGTTCATGATGATCTGCAGCTTGACGACCTGTTTCCTTACACGGTCTTCATCACCGTTCGCGATCTCGATCTTGGAGCGCATATCACGCAGCGTTTCGTTGCAGGTGGAGATATTCTGATAAAGTTCCTTCAGACCGTCGAGCGAAGTCGTTGCCGGTACGAAATGATCTTTTGCCTTTTCCATAACTGCCGGTTTGGACTGATTCAGGGATTCCAGCTTTTCTTCCTGTTCCTTCAGTTTTTCCTCGATATTCTCCAGGGCAAACCGCTCGGAGCCTTCCGCGTACAGTGTCTTGACCGCAGCGGCATTTTCTTCAGCGGAGACAAACAGTTTATCTGTTTCTTCCATCATGGACTTGATGGTTTCGGCAGCTTCCGCTTCCTTCCTGACGGAATCTTCCATCTGGCGGATACGTTTCTTATAGTCTTCCAGATGTTCCGCAACACCGTCATATCTGCCTGCTTTCAGGTTCTGCAGGTCTGTTTTGAGCAGCTGTGTCAGTACGGACAGGTTCTTTTCAACATCCAGATGCTTCAGGTAAACACCGCGGTTCCTTGCCTTGATATAACTGTGATGCAGGGATTCTGCCATGCTCGGGATCACACCGCGGGCATCCTTGAGCAGATCCGGCATTACATTGACCTGTTCCTCAAGTTTTCCAACACTTGTACGGATATCGTTCAGTTCCTCATTTGCCTTTTCATAATCAGAGGAATACATCCATTCTTCAAATGTGGAGAATTTCTTTTCGGTATCATTGAGTTTCTTTTCAATGGCATTCCAGGAGAAAGACAGGGCAGCAGCGTTTTCCTGCGCATTTGACTTGAGCGTACGGAAACGGTTCTTGAGAGATGTGATCTCCTGTCTCTGCATCGTTTCCTTTTCAAGCATCTCATCCAGTTCTTTTTCCAGGTCTTTGACCATCTGGGCATTCTTTGCGATCTCCTGATCGAGTTTTACCATTTCCTGATCAGCAGCTTTCAGCTTTCCGACCTGAATACTGTCCTCAATATCAGCGAGTGAATCAGCGATCGCGGAAATATTTTTCTGTGATTCTTCATAAGAAGCTTTCAGTTTTTCAACAGCCTCAGCAGTCTCCGCATCATTCTGGCCGATCGCGTTGACTTTATTGACCTTCAGGGATAAAGGAATCCCTTTTACTTCGTTATATCTCTTTTCCAGTGCTGAAAGACGCTTCCGGTATCCCCCGGACCTGATCTTCTGTGTTAAAAGCCAGACAACAAGTATGAAAATAACGACTCCGATCGCAATAACAACTTTGATGTCTGATATCATATCTAAAAACTGTGCCATAGTTTAATCTCTCCGTATGTCTGTTATTTTAGCACAAAACATATGAAAAATATTGCCTTTTATTATGTTGACATTGCATATATGATTTGTTAATATATTCGAGCGTAAAATAATAGCAGCATATAGAGCGGGTACATCAAGCGTCATTGATATATTGCACAATATACGTCCGGAGTAACCAGGCTGACATGAGCGAAACGGCTAACGATGACACCCTGTATCTGTAATCTATACCTGTTGTTGTTTCAAAGCCAGTAAGGAGGAAACAAAACATGGCACGTTACACAGGTCCGGTAAGAAAGAAGTCCAGACGTCTGGGTTTCTCGATTCTGGAAACAGGCGAAGAATTCGCCAAAGAGAGAAGATCTTACGCTCCGGGACAGCATGGTCCGACAAAGAGAATCAAATTAAGCGGTTACGGCTTACAGCTCCGTGAAAAGCAGAGAATCCGTTTCATGTACGGACTCAACGAACGTCAGTTCCACAACCTTTTCGACAAAGCAAGCCGTATGGATGGTATGGCAGGCTACAACTTCCTGGTTCTCCTGGAAAGCCGTATTGACAATCTCGTATACCGCATGGGCTTTGCCCGCACGAGAAGAGCTGCAAGACAGCTGGTCAACCATGGCCATATCGAAGTAAACGGAAGAAAAGTTGATATCCCGAGTGCTCAGGTAAAACCGGGCAGCGTTATCGCAGTCCGCGAAAAGAGCAGAAACATGCAGGCGATCAACGAAGCGCTCGAAATGAACATTTCACCGCTCGCTTTCGTAGAAGTTGACAAAGAGAACAAAAAAGGCACATACGTCCGTTATCCTGAAAGAAGTGAACTCAACCAGGAACTGAACGAAGCACTCGTTGTCGAATACTACAACCGTTAATCGATTCACAACGTTTCTCAGTAACGTAAAAAAGAGCCGATCTGTATCGGCTTTTTTGTTGTTACAGGGAGAATGTATGGACTTCATCACCGATCACGTCGGTTATGATCAAAGCTTTTTCCTCGGGACGATAGGTCATATTTGCGACCGTGATCCCCTTTCCTAGGTTCTGCGGGTCGATCAGACGTACGGAATGGTCGTATTCCTCACAGGTATAGCTCAGGACAGTAAACGGATCCGGTGTTTCTTTCAGCAGTTCGCAGGATTTATGATACCGGAACAGGGAATCTGCGTCTGTTTTGCCTTCTTTGTGCAGAAAATGATTCGAATGCACAAGTGCATCATCCAGATACGTTACTGTGCAGTCATTGATGTCGCGCTCGATACTGCAGGCTTTCTGATTTATGATATCCGCCAGGTTGATATGAAATGACGATGCCGGTTCCATCTCCTCTGCAATGCGGACTGCATCTTCAAATGATTCCGAGAAGTACAGCTTTGCGGAAAGCAGATACCGTGATCCACAAGAAAGATCCACTTCATCTGACATGATATTGTTGCAGGAAATAAGAAGCCCGTCGGGACGGAATCCAAAACAGGATCCGATCGTTTTGCAGGCATTGGAATAACCATATATTGTTTTTCCGCCGATATTGTACTTCAGCAGTGCTGTATTGCCGGGATTGAATTCCGCATATGTTTCATCTTCGTTATGGGAAAAGGACACGCTCCCGTCATCATTCCGCATGATGACTGTCGTGCAGCCGCTCGGTTTACGCAGGATTTCCGGCATAGCCATCAGGAAGATCGCATCCGGATCAATGCCTGTTTCATCCGCTTTTCCCAGCAGTTCCTGATAAAGGGATGGGATTTCCTTCTCAAGGATATCCTTCCCGTGACTGACATGATTCATAATCAGAGGATCGCTGAGTTTATCAGCATATTCATTTTTGATGTTTTCCAGATATGCAGAAAAAGCCTTGCCCAGAATCCTGCCGTTTTCAAAAGGATTTTCACCGAGTTCAATGATCTTCATAACCCCTCCGGATTTTTTGTTTATATCTGTACAATACGTTATATCAGGCAGATCCTTCAACTGAAACGCATACAAAAAACCGGTAAACACCGGTTTATTTGCTTTGGTACAGTTCCTGATTTCTCTTAATGATAACTTTGATGATATCCGCTGCCAGCTGAATGTCGTCATTGCATACGACATATTTATACTCACGGATCATATCCATCTCTCTGTTTGCTTTTTCAAGCCGCTGCTGAACGACTTCTTCGGCTTCGGTTCCTCTGCCGCGGATCCTTTTCTCCAGTTCCTTCATATTCGGCGGTACGATGAAGATCGTGACGACATCCGGACACTTTTCCTTGATCTGCATGCAGCCCTGCACTTCGATCTCGAGGAGGACATTTTTTCCTTCAGCACGGAGTCTTTCAACTTCATGGAGAGGTGTTCCGTAATAATTGCCAACAAACTGGGCGTATTCCAGCATCTCACCGTTCTTCACCGCGTTGAGAAACTGTTCTTTTGTTACATAGTAATAGTTGACGCCTTCTTCTTCGCCGGGTCTTTTTTCCCTGGTTGTCATGGAAACACTGTAAGCAAGATGAAGTGATTCATCCTTCATAACTTCTTTCAGTACAGTTCCCTTTCCGACCCCGCTGGGTCCGCTTAATACGATCAGTAATCCCCTTGCCATAAACTTCATCCTCCATTATTAACTTACCACTTCATTATATCACGCGTCAATCATGCTATAATATCCGCGGCGAGAGGAGGAGCTATGGCACTGGACGGTATTCTGCTTCATAAAATCATTCCCGGAATCGCAACGAATCTTCCTGCGCGGATACAGAAAATATGGAGTATTTCCGCAAATGAAATACTTTTTCAGATACGTACGCCGGAAGGCAAAAAGCAATTGCTGATATCCTGCCATTCCGTATTTAACCGGATTCTTATTACGGAACGGAATTATCCGACACCGGATGAACCGAGTCATTTCGTTATGATCCTCAGAAAATATCTTGAGGGAGCGAGAATCGATTCAATTGAACAGGCTTCTCTCGACAGGTGGTGCAGACTTCAGATCCGCAGGACAAATACATTAGGAGATCCGGAAATGATCTGCCTTTATGCGGAATTAATGGGAAATTATGCCAATCTGATACTTGTGAATAAGGACAACGTCATCATTGATGCCCTGAAGCGGATTCCACCGTTTGAAAATGCCCACAGGACAGTATTTCCGGGAGCGGTGTTCGTTCCTGTGCAGGATCAGAACAAAATGGATCCTTTTCAAGCTTCATCTTGCGATCCTTCCGTCTCACTGACAAAGCAGTTCGGTGGTTTCTCCCCTTTTCTTTCCAAAGAGGTTGAATACCGTATCGCGCATGGGGAAAGATTTACTGATATCATGCGTGAAATAGAAGACTCTGATTCCCTTTTCATCGCAAACGAAAACGGTCAGGCTGTATTCCATGTCCTGGAACTGAAACATGTCGGACATTGTGTGCATTATCCCCTCATGGAAGGATTTGATATCCTGTATTACCACCGGGAAGAAAAAGAACGGATCCGTCAGATCAGCGGCGACCTTTATAAATTCGTCAAAAAGCAGCTGAAACATCAGAAGACAAAACTTCCCAGACTGCTGCAGGAATATGATGCCGCAATGGACTGTGAAAGATATCGTTTATATGGCGATCTGCTGTACGCATATAATGTGCAGGATACAAAAGGAACTGAAGAGATCATCCTGCAGGATTTCGAGACCGGCAAGGAAATACGGATTCCACTGGATGAAAAACTGGACGGCAGAGGAAATGCCAGAAAATGTTTTAAAAAATACAATAAGCTGAAAAAAGGACAGGTTTACCTGCAGGAACAGATCACGATCTGCAGAAATGAGATCGATTATTTTGAAGGTCTGCTGGAACAGCTGGATATTGCGGATTTTGAAACAGCTACAGGCATCCGTGATGAACTGATTCAGAACGGTTATATGAACGATAAAAATCCGCGCAGAAATGTACGCAAAAAGAAAAAGAACAATGAACCTGCTATAACACAGATCACGACTGAAGACGGTACGATGATCTCTTTCGGAAAAAATAATCTCCAGAATGATTATCTGACATGGCATAAAGCCAAAAAGAATGAGGTCTGGCTTCATACACAGGATTATCACGGCGCCCATGTTGTCATTCACGATAATAACCCGTCTGAATCTGTTCTGCGCCTTGCGGCAGAGATCGCTGCTTACTATTCGGCGGGAAGGTATTCATCAAGTGTGCCTGTCATCTGGTGTCCTGTACATTCCCTGAAAAAAATACCCGGTGCAAAACCGGGCATGGTACAGCTGACACGCTATCAGACAATCTATATCGATCCTGAGCCGGAGCATCTTGAACAGGCAGGAATCGATATCCGATAAATACGAAACCGGAGCATATACGCATACAGCGATTAAGCTCCGGTTTTTATAAGCAATTATTCTTTCAGCGGTACTTCTTCGTATTTTTTGTTGATCTGGAAAATATGCAATCCATCATCTTTCAGTGCAGCTATTTTCCCGCTGACATAAAAGACCTTGTCATATTCATTTTCCAGGAGTTTCTTACCTGTAAAGATGTCAAATACACAATAATGCTCATCCTCATCTCTGATTGCTATCAACCCATCGACCAAGATGTCATATCTTACATCAAGGGAAACAGAGAATGTACCGTCATTGATGACCAGACCATTTTCATCTGCATCTTTAAATACGAGTTTTTCCCATCCGCTGGCAATCTGATCGGAAATAATTCCTTCAGGACCGATCAATGTGTATTTTTCGGATTCGTAGTCGCTGGCTCTCCAATAACAATCTTCTACCCAGTCGATGTATTCGCCATCTTTCGATGTATATAGTTCAGTACCATTGATATCAATGATCCTGGATTTTTCATCAGTTGTTTTCGCGCAGATGATTCCGTTATGTTCTTCAATGTACATGCAATTTTCCAGTGTAAGCAGTTCATTGCCGTTTTTATCCATAACTGTAATGACATCGCCCGATTCCCGATAAAGATAATCACTGCACTCATTTATAGGATCTGCCCATTCTTCAAAGTCTTTCCAGAATGCGAGTTGTTTTCCGCTTTGATCATATATTTTGTCTTCTGCAGCGAAAAAATCTTTTCCGACAAAGACAGGCCAGTCTGTACGAAGGAT